>JAEXXN010000087.1 GCA_023405875.1 Bacillota bacterium
CCCGTATGGTATTATACCCCGATTGATTCGTTTACTTTAATTATAACTCATCAGTGGAAGAATGCGACATAAAAATGATGTGCAGCACCCGGAACGACACGGAGGTCGTTCCCTACAACATACCAATTACCATGTGTTGTATGTATGGAACGACACCCTCAACCTTCTGGTTGTTGCACACCATCCTACTTGTGCGACAACTCCTTTTCAACTGATCATTCTACTTTTTCCAGAAGCTCCACATAGGCCTTCATATAATATGGCAGGTCCTGCGGCTTACGGCTTGATACAAGGTTACCGTCCACTACCACCGGTTCATCCGACCATATTCCTCCGGCATTTGTCATATCATCCTTTATCCCGGGGGTACTGGTTACCCTTTTGCCCTTTATAACATCTGCGGAAATAAGGACCCAGCCCGCATGGCATATCTGACCTATGGGTTTTCCCTTTTCATTCATTTCCTGTACAAGCCCAAGAACCTCGGGATATCTTCTCAGCTTATCCGGCGCCCAGCCTCCGGGGACCAGAAGCCCGTCATATTCATCGCTGTTTATATCTGAGAAGCCCAGGTCGCAAACTGCCGGAACCCCATATTTACCTATATAAGTTGTATTCGCCTTTTCTCCTGCCAGCCGGACCTCTACCCCCTCCTCCTGAAGCCTGAGGATGGGATACCACAGCTCCAGGTCTTCAAACTGGCTGTGTACCAGACATATTACCTTACAATTGTTTTTCATTGTATTATACCTCCGACACTTTATATTGATTTAGTGTATAAATTAACTTGTTGAGCTGCGGGTTATTTTATTCAAGCTTCAATGAAATTTCTTTCCGCAAGCTCCCGTATAGCCTCAATGCACTCTGATTCATCAATGCCTTCCGCCGTCACCACAAGCTCATCCCCGTATACGGCACCCAGGGTAAGCACAGACATTATGCTCTTGGCATTGGCGGTTTTGTTTCCGCACTTTAAAGCCACCTGGCACTTATATCTTGCCGCACATTTGACCAACATAGCCGCCGGCCGGGCGTGCAGCCCGACCTCATTGGACAAAATCAGTCTTGCTTCTATCATTATATCTCCTCCCTGCTAAAAAATCATGGGACAGGATCCCCCTGCCCCATATATCTTGTTATGTTTTCAGCATGCCCCTGGCTTCCTCTGCAGCGGCAAGGACGCTGTCAAGCTTATCGCCTATAGAGGCTTGGATCGCTGCGCATATTGTTCCTTCCAGTATCGGTGCATCAGCTATTCTGACCCTATCTGCCATTTCATTGTCCAAAAGCTCAAGAGCCATATTACTGCTTAAGACCGCACTTCCAAGATCGACCATTATTACAACACCATCACCGGTATCCGCTTTTCTGATAGCTTCCATGATCCTGACTGCATCCGTTCCAATACTTCCGTCCTCCAGGCCGCCCGCCGCAATAATTGAAGCACCGGCACTGCCGCCCATCTGGGCCGCAAGCTCCTTGATCCCCTCAGCTGCCTTTTCACTGTGGGATACTACAACTATACCGACCATCTTACACCTCTGGAGCTGAAGACCGGTAATAGTCCGTCAGCGCCCTGAGCAGGATATAGGAAGAGGTTGCCCCCGGGTCCTGGTGTCCTATGCTTCTGTCACCCAGGTATGAGGCCCTCCCCTTCATGGCCTTTATGGTGCTTGTATATGCGACACCCTCTTCTGCAGCCTTGCAGGCCCCTTCAAGGCAATCAAGCAGGCCTTTATCCTCCCGGATACCCTCCGATATAGCCTCCAATGCAGGCTCAAGCGCATCCAGCATGGTTTTGTCGCCTTTTTGGGCTTTGCCTCTGTCCTTTATACCCTGCAAAGCTGAAGAAAGTATCTCTAACGCCAGCTCCCTGGTGATTCCTTCCTTTCCCTGCATAACAGCCGCAGCTCTCAGGAAGGCGGTTCCGTATAAAGGCCCTGAAGCCCCTCCGACTGTGGATATGAGAGTCATACCGACCTTTTTGAGGACTGAAGCCGTATCCTCGTTACCCGGCTGACCAAGCTTTGCCTTCACAGCCTCAAAGCCTCTGGACATATTTATTCCATGATCTGCATCCCCTATTGCCGCATCAAGGTCAGTGAGCATTTCTTTATTTGTGTTTACAGCCTCAGCCATTGCATAAACTGCTTCATATACGTTGGGGCACATTTTCTCCCCTCCCTATACCTGAACAAAGGCCGGTGTATCTGCAGGCGCATTCAGAAGCTCCTTCAGCTCCTCATCCAGCTTCAGCACGGTAATGGAGAAGCCTGCCATTTCAAGAGAAGTCATATAATTTCCCACATATGTATGCTCAATTTTTATACCATTGGATTTCAAGACTTCAGCTACTCTTCTATTGACAATATACAGCTCCATCAAAGGTGTCCCGCCCAATCCGTTTATCATCACCGCCACCTCACTGCCTGCTTCCAGCGGCATGTCCGCCAATATCTTTCCAAGCAGGTGGTCTGCAATTTCATCCGCAGCTTTTATTTCTTCCCGGTGAGTCCCCGGCTCTCCATGTATCCCCATAC
>JAEXXN010000146.1 GCA_023405875.1 Bacillota bacterium
GCTCTGAAGGCCTCTTTCCGGATACGGTGCAGATATTTACAGAAACAAGGCCTCCGGGACGTTCAAAGTCCACTACCTTGAGGTTCTTGTTCGCTTCCTCCATAATAGCCTTCCAAAGCCTTGCAGGATAGCTTCCTCCGGTAAAGCTCATGGCTTTCGGCTCGTCATGGCCGATCCACACCGAGGCTGTATAGTAAGGGCTGTAGCCTGTAAACCATGCATCCTTGTTGGTTGTGGTTGTCCCGGTTTTTCCGGCAACAGGCATCTTCGACAGTGCGGCATTTCCGCCTGTACCGCCTTTGACTACACCCTTCATTATATCCACCATAAGATAAGCGACCTGTTCGCTCAGTACCTTTGATTTTTCAGGCTTGTTTTCAAATATTACATTGCCGTCCTTATCAAGGATCTTTGTAAAGGAAATCGGCTTGATATATATACCCTTATTGGGGAATACGCTGTAAGCTGCTGCCATTTCTATCGGCTTGACGCCTTTTGTCACTCCGCCCAAGGCAAGTGGGGAAAGCCCCTCGTCATTTGTGACACCATCCTGCTCCCTGGTTACCATGGTGGTGATGCCGAATTTCTTCAGGTATTCCATTGAGCGTCCTATTCCGATATCCTGCACCAGCTTGACTGCAATCATATTTGTTGAATGCTGTATTCCTTCCCTTAAGGTGGTCAATCCCTTAAAGTCATTGCTGTAGTTGCGGGGAGAAAAGTTCCCGAAGATAAACGGGGCGTCATCTACAACAGTTCCGACGGTGTAGCCGTTGTCAAGAGCCGGAGCATAAGCAGCCAGAGGCTTTATTGTTGAGCCAGGCTGTCTGAGGGACTGGGTAGCCCTGTTAAGCCCTCTCCTGACCTTTTCACTTCTGCCGCCCATAACTGCCTTTATCTCGCCTGTACCATTCTCAATTATTATTACTGCAGCTTCAGGCTGGAGTATTCCATTGTCGTCTTCCTTGCTTTCAGGGAAGAGCTTTGGATTCTTGAAGGTTTCCTCCACCATGCTCTGCATTTCGGTATCGATGGTAGCAATTATCGTCAATCCGCCATTGTAAAGCTTTATTTCAGCTTCTTCCTTTGTTAATCCAAGCTGTTTTTGAAGTGTAGCTATGACGTCGCTGATAACCATATCTGAGAAGTATGTAGTTTCAACCTCTGTCTGCACCTTTGAAAGCTTTATTTCCTCCGTTAATGCTTCATCATGCTCAGCCTGGGAGATATAACCCTGTGCAAGCATTTCTTTTAAAATAAGCTCTTTTCTCTCAGTCGCCTTATCGAAATTAAGATATGGAGAATATGCTGAGGGATATCTGGTTATGCCGGCTATCATTGCGCACTCTGCCAGGGTGAGCTGGTCAAGCTCCTTGCCGAAATAGTACAGGCCTGCCGCCTTGACTCCGGCGACATTATGTCCCAGGCCGATCGTGTTCAGATAAGCTTCCAGGATCTGATCCTTGCGGAAGGTCCTCTCCAGCTGTATTGCATAGTACATTTCAATTATTTTTCTTTTAAATAGCTTTTCAGGTGAAAGATAAACATTTTTTATCAGCTGCTGAGTAATGGTGCTGCCGCCCTGGGAAAGATCTCCACTTTGAATATCAGCTTTTATGGCGCCCAATGTGCGGTACAGGTCAACACCTTTATGCTTTCTGAACCTTTTATCTTCGATTGCAATGAACGCGTTCTGCAGGTTCTTTGGAATCTGGTCTAAAGTAGCCATAGTACGGTTTTCGTTTGCATGGAGCTTATCGATAAGCTTGTCATTTTTATCAACAATATATGTAGTCTGGTTAAGGTCAAATAATTCATTCACATTCAACGGTCTTGCACTTTTTACCCAGGCATATGCGGTTCCCAGCGCAACGCTGCCACCCACAAGTATTACCAAGAGAAGAGTCAATATAATAAATTTCAAGAACCTTGTCAAGGAAAAGGTCCTTTTTTTCTTCTTGCTTTTCTTGGGGGCCTTTGCTTCATTTTCGCTCATATTATACCTCCATAATAGTAAGCATACCTATATTGTCCATTTTCAACATCACAATTATATCATAGAGTCACATTTATGGCAATCAAGGCGGGAGTGTCCTGTACAAGCATATGCCATTAAAAGGATTTTAGACAATTATTTACGATTTTAAACAAAATGACATTGAGCATGGAAAGCCTTATATATGCTTAGACGAAAAATATACATTTTTGTCACAGATTTATTATTAATTTTATTTGTTGTGCCGGAAGTATTATCAGCCAGCACAACAAGTTAATTTTCAAAAACAGATAAAAACAGTAATATATACAATTATGAATCATATTGTAATAAATAGGGGGTGTTTGCTCATGAGGAGGAAGTTTGGGCAGAGAGGCGGCAAAAGAAAATTCTTCTTCAGCATTACGATAATGTTCATTATGCTCATATACTCATATTATATTGTGGAGCGGAATATCAAGCCTACTATAGCGGCAATGTCGGAGATCAATGCTAGACTTATTGCGACAGAAGCGATCAATGAAGCAGTAAGCAATAAAATTGGGAGTAACTCCTTTGATCATCTGGTAGACTATAAGACGGACAACAACGGAAGGATATCGTTGATCCAGGCAAACACGGTTCTGATGAATAGGCTGGCGGCAGAGACCTCAATGGAGATACAGAAGGAGATAAAGGAAATTGGGATGACTTATCTGAAAATACCCATATCAAGTATCTTCGGGAGCCAGATATTTGCCAATACAGGCCCTAGAATAAATGTAGACATACAGCCGGGAGGAACGGTTCATGTGGACTTCTACACTGATTTTGAAGAAGCCGGTATAAACCAGACCAGATTGAAGATATACCTGATAGTAAAAACCGATGTACAAATCATAATACCTCTTGCAAGCAACAAGGTTGATGTTACCACCCATATACCGGTTTCCGAAACAATAATCGTAGGCGATGTTCCGGAAAGTTACATCACAGTACCTGAAAGTAATGTGCACGACTATATACCGACTAAAGACCCGTTCGGCAACAATTGATAAGCGGTAAGGAGAGTAAAAGGGCAAGCAGCCTTTTTGCTCTTCTAGCTGCCATTATTATACTTGACTGGTTACAGCAAAACATAGTAAATATAAGAGATATATAAAGAAAATATAAGAAATATGATGGTAATATAAATAAATCATCAAAAACAGTGAAAAATTGAATTGAGCAGAGTAAATTTATATGATATTATTATTAAGCGTCGACGGTGCAAACAAGCCGACGACGAAGATAAGACATTGATCCTTGAAAACTAAACAGTGTAAAATGATAACCAAGAATTTCTTTTGAGTTAGGGCAAACCGAGTTAGTATTCGCTGATGAAGTGAATAACATATTAACTTAAGAGTTTGATC
>JAEXXN010000135.1 GCA_023405875.1 Bacillota bacterium
TATTGAGGAATTTAATCAAAATAAAATTAACCATTTTATTAACGACGATTACTTAGAAGATAAGGATACCTTTAAGATTATCTATGTAGGGTCCATGGGAAAGGCCAACGCACTAAATTACTTAATAGATTCAGCAAAGATAATTCAAGATATTGGGATTCAAGATATCCAATTTATTTTATTTGGAGAAGGATATCAAAAGGATGATCTAATGAAGCATGTAGAATATTCTGGTATTAATAATGTGATTTTCAAGGATCGTGTGGACAAAAAATATATCCCGTTTATTTTAAGTAAATCCAGATTAAACATATTTACAGGTCAAAATATATATTTATATAAATATGGCTTAAGTCTGAATAAGCTTTTCGATTATTTTGCTTCCGGTAAACCAACTATTTCTAATATAGAATGTGGCTATGATATGTTGGAGCAGTATAATTGCGGTATTACAGTTAAAGGTGGCTCTCCCCAAGCATTGGCTGAAGGGATACTAAAGTTTTATAATATGCCCAGAGATGAGTATGAGATATATTGTAATAATGCTCTAAAAGCTGCTCAAGACTTTGATTTTAAAATACTTGCCCAAAAGCTTGAGGCAATAATTTTAGAAGATTAAAAGGAAGATGGTGAAAGAATGCAAATACCACTCATAAATTTAAAGAAACAATATGAAACCTTAAAGGATAATGTAGATAGTAAGGTTTTAAGTGTTTTATCATCTGCAAACTTCATAATGGGTGAGAATGTAAAATCCTTTGAAAAAGAATTTGCTGATTATATTGGATCGAAATACTCGATATCAGTAGCTAATGGAACTGATGCGTTAGTCATAGCACTAAAGGCATTAGGGATAGGAGAAGGAGATGAAGTAATTACTTCAACTTTCACTTTTTTTGCAACCGCAGAAAGTATTTCATCAGTCGGGGCTATTCCTGTATTTTTAGATGTTAGAAGGGATACTTTCAACATTGACACTGAGAAGATAGAAGAGAAGATAACTTCTAAAACTAAAGCTATCATGCCGGTACACATATTCGGTCAGTGTGCGGATATGGACGAGATAAATGAAATAGCAAAGAAGCATAATCTTAAGGTAATAGAAGATGCATGTCAGGCAGTAGGTGGAGAGTATAAGGGGAGAAAAGTAGGAACCTTGGGGGATATAGCTTGTTTTTCATTCTTTCCTACAAAAAACCTGGGCTGTGCCGGAGATGGTGGAATCATAGTAACAAATGATGATAACCTGTCAACCATATGCAAGGGCTTAAGAACTCATGGAAGCGGAGAAAACGGTAAAAAGGCATATAATCTTCTAAATAATATAAATGAGGAAGTAGAAGAGGATAAAGCTACTGATAACACAGTGTATAATCCTTTAAAATATTATAATTATTTAATCGGATATAATTCCAGATTGGACGAGCTGCAAGCAGCAATATTGAGGTTAAAACTTCCTCACCTTGATGAATGGAATACAAAAAGAAGAGTAAATGCCGAATATTACAATGAAAAGCTCTCAGGTACCGGGTTGATTACTCCATCAGAAGATAAGGCTGTGAAGCATGTGTATCACATGTATATGCTTCAATCGGAAAAAAGAGAGAAATTGGTAGAATATTTGAAGGAAAAGGGAATAGCTACTGGAGTATATTATCCTGTTCCTCTCCATCTTCAGAAGGCATATACAAGCTTAGGATACAATATAGGAGATATGCCAAATGCAGAATATCTATCGCATAGGACCTTTGCAATACCAATGTTTGCAGAATTGAAGGATGAAGAAAAGGAATATATAGTTGAAACTTTAAAGGAGTATTGTGAATAGTATGAGTGATAAAAACTATTTTGTCCATGAGTCCAGCTATGTGGATGATCCGTGCCAAATAGGCGAAGGAACTAAAATATGGCACTTTTCACATATAATGAAGAATTCAGTTATAGGAGAGAGATGTAACATAGGTCAGAATGTAGTTATTTCTCCAGATGTAATCTTGGGAAATAATGTTAAGATTCAAAATAATGTATCAGTATATACAGGAGTTATATGTGAAGATGATGTATTCCTTGGGCCTTCATGCGTATTTACCAATGTGATTAATCCACGAAGTTTTATAGAAAGAAAAGAAGAATATAGGAGGACAGTGGTCAAAAAAGGAGCCTCCATAGGAGCTAATGCTACTATAGTATGTGGACATGATGTCGGCAGATATGCTTTTATAGGCGCAGGATCAGTAGTAACAAAAGATATTCCTGATTATGCACTGGTAGTGGGGAATCCTTCTAGGATAATAGGATATGTATGTGAATGCGGTAATAGATTAGAAATGAAAAATGGCAAATATATATGTAATTCATGTGGTAAAGAGTATATAATGGTAAATCAAATACTAATGTCGAAGGAGTAGACAATATGAACAATACAAACCAAGTTAAAGTTGGTCTGTTGGAGAAAATAAAAAGTAAATCTGCTATTGTAGCGGTAATAGGATTGGGGTATGTAGGGCTACCACTTGCAGTCGAAAAGGCAAAAGCAGGCTTTATGACTGTAGGCTTTGACGTGCAGGAATCTAAAGTTAAAATGGTAAATGAGGGACATAACTATATTGGAGATGTGGTAGACGCTGAGCTTGAGGATATCGTAAAGCAAGGGATGCTTTCGGCTACAATGGATTTTTCATTTGTTAAAGATGCAGACTTCATAGCGATTTGTGTACCTACACCTTTGGATGAATATCAGCAGCCGGACATTAGTTATGTAAGAAACTCTGCTATTGAGGTATCTAAATATTTAAAGAAAGGTTCTGTAGTAGTTCTGGAGAGTACTACATATCCGGGAACAACAGAAGAGCTTCTGCTTCCGATACTGGAAGAGGGATCAGGTTTAAAATGTGGACAAGATTTCTTCCTTGCATTTTCTCCTGAAAGGGTTGATCCGGGGAACTTAATTTATAAGACAAAAAATACTCCCAAGGTTGTAGGAGGAGTAGGGAAAGACTCAACAGAAATTGCAGCAGCAATGTATAGAAGCGTACTTCAAGGGGAAGTGCTTGAAGTTTCATCTCCTAAAATTGCAGAGATGGAGAAAATCTTGGAGAACACTTATAGAAATATAAATATAGCTCTTGCAAACGAGATGGCTATTATATGCAATAAAATGGGTATTAATGTA
>JAEXXN010000162.1 GCA_023405875.1 Bacillota bacterium
GCCACGACATCCTTATGCTTTCTCTAATCATTATCTACCAGCTCCTCGTACAGATTGCCGTCAAGAATTCTCACGGTACGGCTTGCGTTTTCCGCTATATTGACATCGTGGGTTATCATTATGATTGTCCGCCCTTCCCGGTGCAATTCGCGGAATAAAGCCATTACCTGCTGCCCGGTGCTTTGGTCAAGGGCGCCTGTCGGCTCGTCCGCAAGCAGGATCGTCGGGTTTGTCGACAATGCCCTTGCAATGGCGACACGCTGCTGCTGTCCTCCGGAAAGCTGATTGGGGTAGTGCTTTAGCTTATTCGACAGCCCCACACGTTGAAGCATTTCCTCCGAGATCCTCCTTCTCTCAGCAGGTGCTACTCCCGCGTAAACCATGGGCAGCTCTACGTTCTCAAGGGCAGAAAGCCTTGGCAGCAGCTGGAAGGATTGAAATATGAAGCCGATCTCCCTGTTGCGTATGTGGGCCAGTTCAGTTTCATCCAGGTCAGCCACCTTACGGTCTGAAAGGATGTATTCTCCGCTTGTGGGAGTATCCAGGCAGCCGATTATGTTCATCATCGTAGACTTCCCCGAGCCTGAAGGGCCGAGGATCGAAAGGAATTCACCGTCACAGACCTTCAGGTTGACTCCTTTAAGTATAACCTGCTCCTCATCTCCCATATGATATGTCTTTACTATGTTTGTCATGGAAAGTATCTCTTTGCTCATTAACTGCGCCCCCTATCCTTCGGTAATCATGTCCTGGGGACGTTGAAAGCCTTCCCTGGCTTCAACGGGAATCAGCACAGCTTCTCCTGACGCTACCCCCTCCAGGACCTGGACATAATTACCATCGTTGATACCGGCTTTAACCGGCTTTGTGGATACTTTTCCATTGCTGTCCCTGTAATATACAAAGGGCCGGTTTTCATCGTCAAACTGCAGTGCCGTCATGGAAATAACGGTTGCGGCAGAGGCACTTTTGTTGGGGGATTTTACTTCCACCGACAGGCCGACCCTCAGGTCGGGGTTTTTATCCAAGGCTATGGAAGCAGTAAAAAAGGAAACCTCATTTACTGTCTCAGCCTCCCTTGATATTTCGGAAACCTTTCCGGCAACATCCTTTCCAAGCTGGTTTATGGTGACGGTCACTTCCTTCCCGGCAGAAACTGCTCCAAGGTCGTACTCATCAACCTTGACCTTTACCTCCAGGTTATCATAATCTACAATATCCATTATTTTTGTTCCTGTTACCAGTGACTCATTTTCATCTACATAAATCTCCGAAATCTCACCGTCTATTTCTGCCAGGACCTCCAGGTCCCCTGCCTGCTTCACCGCAGCTTCATAGCTTGCTTTTGCCTGGTCCAGCTGTGCTTTTGAGGTTGCTATATTCTGTTCTACTGTTTTTGAGGTTATATCATAGCTGCTCCGGGCCGATTCAAGCTGAAGCTTTGCATTGTCGTAAGCCCTCTGGGACTGCTCAAGCTCCTGCTTGGAGATACTCCCTGAATTGAAGAGCTCAGTCATCCTTTCAAGGCTGGTTTTTGTTTCATTGAAGGTAAGCTGGGCGGAAGACAGGGAATCTGAAACCTGTGCCAACTGCTGATCTTTTGAGGTGGTTTGAGCCTTTTCATAATTTATCCTCGCTATATCCACTCCTGCCGCAGCCTGGTCGATGCTGGCCGCTATGTCGCTTTGATCCAGCAGGTACAGTGCATCTCCCTTTTTTACCGCATCCCCTTCCTTCACATAGAGCTTTTTAATCGGAAGCATACCGCCGGATACAACTGTCTGCCTGTCTGTTGCTTCTATGTTGCCGCTGAAGCTGTAGTAGGTCTCTATATCCTGAGTTTTTGCTGTTTCTTCAATATAGTTTTCTCCTCCTGAGCTCATAGCTATGGACGAAATCAGGGAAATTGCAATTGCAAAAACTATTACTGCAATTATGATCTTCTTTTTTTTGCTTTTCTTTGAGTGCATTTTTATTCCTCCAAAATTCATTATGCTCATATTGTAAAATGGCAATATGAATTCAGCATGAACAAAATGTTTTGCGAAAAACTTTTTCGATAGAATTTCGCAAAACATTTCCTTGATTATTATTAAATTCGTGCTATACTCAATGCTCTATACCGGGTGCGTTCAATATTTCAAAAAATTCATGCCGGATTGCGGATATTGCGACTGGCGACAACGCAGCATTGCGGCAAAAAGACCGCAAAGCCTGGCATTGCTCAGCCGGTGAAGCAATAACAATTTTGAGTTGGAGAAATATTACTTTATTCCTGATACTTTGAAGGGTCCCAATAAGAACATTTTGGACAGGATCAAGGTCATTTCTTCCGGAGACTTATCCATTCCACAGTTCAGCCACTGCTGGATAACTCCCAGATGAGCCGACATTACATAAGAAATGAAATATTCCTGGGGAATCAGCATAGCATCTTTCTTAAAGATCTTAATCGGATTTCTTTCAAATAAATTGGACTCTATAAGGTTTTTAAGCTTGATATGAAATTTAGGATCACCCTTTGGACCCAGGATAGCTTTGACAAATTTAGAATTTTCCTTAAGATATTCGAAGATTTTTATCATAAAAGGCATGGGAATGTCTGCGGTGTCAAGATTACTGATAAATTCAGCAGATTGGACGTCCAGGGACCCCGCGCTTTTTACTCCGTCAAAAATCTCCTGTATCACTTCATTTTCCACCTGATCCAACAAATCATATTTATCCGTATAATGTAAATAGAAGGTTCCTCTGTTTATATCCGCTCTGGCAGTCAGGTCGGTGATTGATATATTGTTGTAGCCCTTTTCCTCGATAAGCTCGGATAAAGCGTTGCGTATCATTCTTTTTGTACGTACCGCTCTCCTGTCATCCGGCGCTTTCAACATATTTTGTTCCTCCCTTTCCTCATTTCTTTTTTTACATTGAAATCTTGTTATAACGAGGCTAAAGATGTCCCTCACCTCTTATAGGCGGAGAGTACTGCTTTTGTTGTCCAACAGGGGGTAAGCATATCCCCCGCCTCGTTGAAACGCGCATAGGAAAGAAAATTTTTCTACAGTCGAAAAATTTTCTCTGATGCGTTATAATAAACATATATAGCAGAAGTGTCGGGTAATGAACATACTAAAATCTGTTGTTTATTGCTTTATTACATACACACATTATAATATGGTTATAAGCATTTAATCAACACAAGGTCCATAGGATGTATTAATGCTTATTGTTAAAATTGCGTCCGGATGTAATTCTGAATGCCTTGGAGGTGGACACAGCCGATCTGCTGTGGAGCATATGAATAATTTATTGCATGTTGGTATAGATATTGGTTCTACAACAGTAAAGGTAGTTATCATAAATGATAACGAGGATATTGTTTATAGCAGGTATGAGAGGCATTATGCTGATATAAAGAAGAAGCTTCAGCAGATGCTTCATAATGCATATAAGCTGCTTAAGGACGTGAAATTGACGGTAATGGTCACCGGCTCCGGCGGGATGAATATCGCAAACAGCATCGGCGTGGCATTTACCCAGGAGGTTGTCGCCGCTACAAAGGCGATAAAGACCTACTATCCTGAAACGGATGTAGCCATTGAGCTGGGCGGTGAAGATGCGAAGATTACATATTTTAATGATGGCATAGAGCAGAGGATGAATGGTACCTGTGCCGGGGGTACAGGTTCTTTTATAGATCAGATGTCCTCCTTGCTTAAGGTGGATGCAGCCGGACTCAATGAGCTGGCCGGAAACTACAAGGTAATATACCCTATAGCCGCCAGATGCGGTGTTTTTGCAAAGACAGATGTGCAGCCGCTGCTCAATGAAGGAGTGGCAAAGGAAGATATTGCCGTTTCAGTGCTTCAGGCTGTTGTCATACAGACTATAAGCGGATTGGCCTGCGGAAGGCCTATAAAGGGGAAGGTCGCTTTCCTGGGCGGGCCGTTATCCTTCCTTTCGGAGCTGAGGAAACGGTTCATTGAAACGCTCAAGCTCACCGAAGACCAGGTGATCTTTCCCGAAAACCCGCAGCTTTATGTGGCAATCGGAGCGGCCTTGTCCTCCTTTGACCAGGAATGTATACCCTTCAGAGAATTAATCGGCAGGCTTGAAAGCTGCGGAAGCAATTTAAAGGGTGAGACAAACAGGCTGGCGCCTCTTTTTACCTGCCGGGAAGAATATGAAGCCTTCAAGGACAGACATGGCAGGAGTGCCGTAAGAAGACAGGAATTATCCGCCTTTGAGGGTGATTGCTTCCTGGGGATAGATGCCGGCTCCACCACTACCAAAATAGCACTGATCGATATGGAAGGTTCACTTCTATACACCTTTTACGGAAGTAATGAGGGAAGTCCTCTGAAGTCCACGGTAAGAGCACTTAAGGAGCTGTATGCCCTTATGCCGGAAAAGGCAAGGATAGTAAATTCGACGGTTACAGGCTATGGAGAAGGACTTCTGAAGGCGGCACTGAATATAGATATTGGAGAAATTGAAACAATAGCCCACTACAAGGCCGCAGAATTTTTCTGCCCTGGAGTGGATTTCATCCTTGATATCGGGGGTCAGGATATGAAATGCCTGAAGATAAAGGACGGCGTCATTGAGAGCATATTGCTGAATGAAGCCTGCTCTTCAGGCTGCGGTTCATTCCTGGATACCTTCGCCAGTTCCCTGGGTATGACCATAGAGGAATTTGCGGATGAGGCCCTGTCGGCTGAAAAGCCTGTAGATCTCGGCTCCAGGTGTACGGTATTCATGAATTCAAGAGTAAAGCAGGCTCAAAAGGAAGGTGCCGCAGTAGGAGATATTTCTGCGGGCTTATCCTATTCAGTCATCAAGAATGCCCTGTTCAAGGTCATTAAAGTCAAGAGCCCCGAGGAGCTGGGTGAAAAAGTGGTTGTACAGGGCGGCACCTTCTATAATGATTCAGTGCTCAGAAGCTTCGAGCTGCTTTCAGGCAGAGAGGCCGTAAGACCTGATATTTCCGGTATAATGGGAGCCTTCGGGGCTGCCCTTATAGCGAAGGAACGGTATGCAGAGAATCACGCCACAAGCCTTCTGGATGAGCATCAGCTGGGAGAGTTCAAGCTTGATACTGTAGTTTCAAGGTGTGGCTTGTGTTCGAACAATTGCCTGCTGACCATAAACAGGTTCGGAAACGGTGAAAGCTTTATATCGGGGAACAGATGTGAAAGAGGCGGAGGCAAGGGAAAGGATCACAATTCCCTCCCAAACCTGTTTGATTATAAATATAAGCGCATATTCGGCTACAAGCCCCTGGATATTACCCAGGCCAAACGCGGAACGGTCGGGATTCCGAGGGTTCTGAATATGTATGAGGATTACCCCTTCTGGTTCACCTTCTTTACCGAGCTGGGCTTCAGGGTTATGCTGTCGGACAGATCCTCAAACAAGCTGTACGAAGCGGGCATTGAGACGATACCGTCGGAATCTGTCTGCTATCCCGGAAAGCTGGTTCACGGGCATATTATGAACCTTATTTCCAAAGGCGTGAAATTTATATTCTATCCCTCTATAACCCATGAGCAGCTGGAGCAAAAGAATGCCGACAATCATTTTAATTGCCCCATAGTGGTTTCATATCCTGAGGTCGTCAAAAACAATATCGACGCTCTCAGGGAAGAGAAAGTGACGTTTATGAAGCCGTTCCTGCCCTTTGATGATGAAGAAAGGCTGATCGAGAGGCTTCAGGAGGAGCTGAAGGCGCTTAAGCTCGGAAAGATGGAGATCCGTGAAAGTGTATACCTGGCATATAAGGAGCTGGAGACCTTCAAAAAGGATGTTCAGAAGGCGGGGGAAGACACACTCAGGATTGTGAGGGAAAAGGGTATAAAGGGCATAGTTCTTGCCGGAAGGCCTTACCATGTTGATCCTCAGATAAACCATGGAATACCTGAGATGATCAATTCATTGGGAATGGCGGTATTGACCGAGGACTCGGTGGCCCATCTCGGCAAGGTTGAAAGGCCTCTCAGGGTGGTAGACCAATGGGCATACCATTCAAGGCTTTATGCCGCTGCCAGCTTTGTCGCAAAGCAGAGGAACCTGGAGCTGGTACAGCTGAATTCCTTCGGCTGCGGGCTGGATGCCGTTACTACCGACCAGGTGCAGGAGATACTGCATGCAAATTCAAAAATATATACAACAATAAAGATAGACGAAGGAAACAACCTGGGCGCGGCAAGGATAAGGCTGCGATCCCTGAAAGCTACAATTTCCGAAAGGGATAAAAACGGCTTTGAGCTGAAGAGAATAGACAATAAATACAGGAAGATACTGTTTAGCAAGGCTATGAAGGATAAGCACACCATCCTGGTACCGCAACTGTCGCCCATGCATTTCCAGTTCCTGGAGGAGGCTTTCAGGCAGTCAGGCTACAATATGGTGGTACTGCCCTCAAGAGACAGCGGAGCTGTGGATGAAGGCCTGAAGTATGTAAATAATGATGCCTGCTATCCTGCAATAATTGTAATCGGGCAGCTTATAGAAGCCTTGAAATCGGGGAAATATGACCTGGACAATACTTCGGTCATGATATCCCAGACCGGTGGAGGCTGCAGGGCTACCAACTATATAGGGTTTTTGAGGAAGGCCCTGAGGGATTCCGGCTTTGGAAATATTCCGGTTATATCCCTGAATGCACTGGGCATTGAGAAGAACCCGGGCTTCAAGCTGACCCTGGGGCTTCTGCACAGGGCGGTTATGGGCTTGATATACGGAGACCTGCTGATGAATGTGCTTTATAGGGTGAGGCCCTACGAGAGGATCAAGGGCTCGGCTAATAAGCTGTATGAGAAATGGGCCGAAATATGCAGGGATTCGCTGAAATATGCGAACAGAGGGACCTTTAAGACTATTATAAGAGAGGTAATAAAAGAGTTTGAAAATCTGGAGATAGTGAATGAAATAAAGCCCAAGGTAGGACTTGTGGGGGAAATACTTGTGAAATTCCATCCCACAGCAAACAACAATGTTGTCGGTATAGTTGAAGCTGAGGGTGCCGAGGCGGTGATGCCGGGCTTTACTGATTTCCTCCTGTACAGCGCCTATGGACTGGACTACAAATACAGATACCTGTCCGGAAGCAAGCTGTCTCAGTTTCTTGCAAATACCGCCATCAAAATCATTGAATCCTACAGAAAAGTGTACAGGGAGGCGCTTTCCGACAGTTACAGGTTCTATGCTCCAAAGACAATAAAGGAGATAGCGGAGGGAGCTTCCTCGGTAGTTTCCCTGGGTCACCAGACCGGGGAAGGCTGGTTCCTGACCGGAGAGATGGTGGAGCTTATCCAGAGCGGGGTAAAGAATATTATCTGCATGCAGCCCTTTGCATGCCTGCCGAACCATGTTACCGGCAAGGGCATGATGAAGGAGCTGAAGAGAGTATATCCAGGCACAAATATAGTTGCAATAGACTATGATCCGGGAGCCAGCGAGGTAAACCAGCTTAACAGGATAAAGCTTATGATATCAACAGCCTTTGAAAATATTGAGGAGCTGAAGCTCCACAAGGTAGGTGCCTTA
>JAEXXN010000167.1 GCA_023405875.1 Bacillota bacterium
CCGCTTATTGGCGCCACTATCATTGTCGTTATCGGCATGGGAATGAGCATAAAGCCTGCTTGGGAAGGCGTAAGCCCTTTCAGCTGCTGGAGATAAAAGGGCATCAGCAGCATTATCGAGAACTGCGACATATAATTGATAAGGGCTGAGAGGTTGCTCATCGTAAAGAGCCTGCTGTTGAAAAGACTCAGATCCACCATCGGATACTGCGCCCTTCTTTCTATATGTACAAAAAATAGAAGCATCAGAATACCCAAGGCTAAAAAAAGTATTATATATATATTACCCCAGCCGTATTTTTCGATATAGCTCAAGGGCAGCAGCAGGGAGAGCAAAGCCAGGAAAATAACCACTCCGCCCTTGATATCAAAAGCCTGGGCTTCACGCCTGGATACATCAGGTATTATTCTGCCCGCTAAAAAGCTGCCTGCAAGTCCTATGGGAAGGTTTATATAGAATATGCTCTGCCATCCCAAGTGTGAAGCGAGAAAGCCTCCGAGCACCGGACCGGTAGTTGCTGCAACAGCTACCGCAATCGCATTGAAGCCAAGAGCCTTACCCCTGCTCTGGGAAGGTGCGAAATTTGTGATTATTGCCGGACCCATGGACATGATCATACCTGCGCCCAGAGCCTGAACCACCCTTGACATTATCAGCACGCTTATATTCGGTGCAAGGCTGCAGAACAAAGAGCCTGCGGTAAATATTGCGAAGCCCGTTATGTATATTCTTTTATGACCGTACATGTCACCCAGTCTTCCATAGGTCAGAAGAAGGCAGCTTATTACCAGAAGGTATGACATTACCACCCATTCAATTATATATAACGGCTCCCCGTAGTATTTGCTGATGCTCGGAAGTGCAATATTCACAACACTGGCATCCAGGGCCGACATAAAGGTTCCTACTGCAATTATCATTATTATAAATCTTAATTTTGGACTTTCAGGTTTTTCTGCATATTGTTCCATAACGCACCTCCCGATACTATTATAACGCATCAGCAGAAAATTTTTCGGTTGCAGAAAAATTTTCTTGCTTTTGCCTTCCGGCAACATTAAAGGGAGCTGCTTTTCTGTTTTCAGCAGCTCCCTGACAGCTATTTCACCACTATATTCACAAGCCTGTTCTTTATGATGATCACCTTGGCCACCTGTTTTCCTGAAATCAACTCCCTGATCTCAGGGTTATCCATTGCCGCTGCTTCAACCTCTTTGTCCGAAGCGGAGGAGGATACCTCTATCTTGCTTTTCACCTTGCCGTTTATCTGTATGGCCAGCTCTACGCTGTCCCTGACAAGGGCAGTTTCATCCCAAACCGGCCACTTCTGGTTGAAGATCGAATACTCATAGCCCAGCTTCTCCCACATTTCCTCTGCAAAGTGCGGAGCGAAGGGAGACATAAGCTTGAGCAGATCGGACACAACGCCTTCCATATAGGAAATGTTCTTGTTTTCTACATCCTGATCATATTTGTACAATGCATTGACAAGCTCCATCATCTTGGATATCGAGGTATTGAACTGGAATATCTCAGAGTCCTTTGTAGCTCCTTTTATTGCCAGGTGCCTTACATAGTTCAGCTCCTTTTCATCCTTTGCCACTTCTGTACTGCTGCTTTGACCCCTCAACTCCAGTACTCTTTCAACCATTCTCTCTACTCTTCCTATGAACCTGACAATTGCTTTTATACCGTCATCGCTCCAGGGTCCCCCTTCCACATAGTTGAAACCGAAGCCAAGATACATCCTGAACACGTCTGAGCCGTATTCATTTATATAAGTATCCGGCGATACCACGTTACCCCTGGATTTGCTCATCTTCTCACCGTCGGGGCCAAGTATTACCCCCTGGTGCACCAGGGATTTGAAGGGCTCGTCAAAATTCAGGTAACCCATATCACGCAGGGCTTTTGTGTAGAACCGGGCATACAGAAGGTGCATAGCCGCATGCTCAGCCCCTCCGATATATTTATCCACCGGGAGTATTTTATTTATCCAATCCTTGTTGAAGGCCTCCTCAGAGTTCCTGTTGTCCGGATATCTGAGGAAGTACCAGGAGGAGCACACGAAGGTATCAAGGGTATCCGGGTCTCGCCTTGCCGGTTTGCCGCATTTGGGGCACGGCACATTCATAAACTCTTCACTCTTTTTCAGCGGCGATTCTCCATCGGGAGTAAAGGCCACATCATAAGGAAGCAATACAGGCAGATCCTTTTCAGGTACAGGCACTGCACCGCATTCCTCACAGTGAATCATCGGTATCGGCGCTCCCCAGTACCTTTGCCTTGATACCAGCCAATCCCTGAGCCTGTAGTTTATTTTAAGCCCGCCCTTGTTTTCCCTGGAAAGGGCGTCAGTTATTTTTGCTTTTGCATCTTCGGAGGTCAAGCCGTCAAAGCTGCCGCTGTTGACCAGTATCCCATTTTCGACAAAGGGAAGCTTGTCGTCAACATCGCCTGCACCCTTGATGACCCTGGTTATGGTCAGGCCAAACTTTTCAGCGAATTCATAGTCTCTTTCATCATGGGCAGGAACCGCCATTACACATCCGGTACCATAGGTGGCGAGAGCATAGTCGGCGATCCATATCTGCACCTTTTCCCCGGTCAGAGGATGTATGGCATATGCGCCGGTAAATACTCCGGTTTTTTCCCTTGTAGTGGACAACCTCTCTATTTCACTTACTTTTCTTGCAAAATCCTTATATTCCTCAACTATTTCCTTCTGTTCGGGAGTAGTGATGATATCGACAAGCTCCTGTTCAGGGGCAAGTACCACATAAGTCACGCCCATAAGCGTATCCGGCCTTGTAGTGAATACTCTGAAGGAAAGGTCCCTGCCGTCTACCTTAAATTCAATTTCCGAGCCTTCGGATCTTCCTATCCAGTTCCTCTGGATTTTTTTGGTCTTTTCCGGCCAGTCAATTGTATCAAGCTTATCCAGGAGCTCCTGGGCATAGGCAGTTATTTTGAAGAACCATTGAGTCAGGTTCCTTCTTATTATTTCAGATTCGCACCTTTCACAGTGTCCTTCTATTACCTGCTCGTTTGCAAGAACGGTGTTGCATTTGGGGCACCAGTTTACCGGCGCTTCCTTCCTGTATGCCAGATCATTCTCATAAAGCTTGAGGAAGGTCCACTGGGTCCATTTATAGTATTCCGGCGAACAGGTAACAACTTCATAATCCCAGTCGAAGGTCGCCCCCATAGCCTTAAGCTGCTCTTCCATGGTAGCAATGTTCTTCAGGGTCGAATCCTTGGGGTGTATACCGGTCTTTATCGCATAGTTTTCCGCAGGAAGGCCGAAGGCATCAAAGCCCATGGGATGGAAAACCTCATAGCCCTGCATCCTCTTTATTCTTGCCCATGAATCACTCAGGCCAAAGTTGTACCAATGTCCCACATGAAGATTTGCCCCTGAGGGATAGGAAAACATCTCAAGGCAATACAGCTTGTTGTCCAGGTTGTCGGGATTGAATTTGTAAAGCTTTGTTTCCTCCCACTTTTTCTGCCACTTCCTGTCAATATCCTTTGAATACGGCATTATAAACACTCCTTCCAGATTTGAAAAATACATATAAAAGCTTAAAAATAAAAACTCCATCTCAACAAGAGACGAAGTCTGTTCGCGGTACCACTCTTTTTGACTTATCGGCATAAATATCCAATAAATCCTCTTTCGACGGCATTTATTACCATCTATCCCTTTAACGGAAGAATTCCGGCTAACCCTACTGGCCTTTCAGGCAGCTGCTCCCGGGTGAGTTCAAAAGATGCAGACTACCGGCTCCCACCATTTCTCCGGCTCTCTTAAAGTCTCTTATCCCTTTACTATTCCCGTTCCTTGCATATATCGATATTTACGATTTATGTTAGCATTTTTCACTATTCATGTCAATACTTTTGCTTTGTCCGTAATATGCAGGGCGGTTCATGAACCGCCCCTACCGTTATTATCCCATATTTATATAAACATATTCCTGATGCCGATATCCACCGTATATCTTTTGCCCTGCCAGGTATCCCTGTCCATCATAAGGTGTTCTATGGCATTTATCACCTCAAACTTTTTCAGGCTCCATTTGGGGCCGATAAGGGTGTCCCTGGGGCCGTCTCCGGTTATTCTGTGAATTACCATATCCCCTGGCAGCCTTTCTATACAGTCGACCACCGTTTCCACGTAATCCTCCATGGACATCAGGCTGAAGCCTCCGTCCTTATACAGCTCTGCAAGTCTTGTATCCTTCAAAAGATGGAGCAGGTGCAGCTTGATGCCCTGGGTGCCTGTGTTTGCAATGAAATCAAGAGTCTGAAGCATCATCTGCCTGTCCTCTCCGGGCAATCCCAGTATTTCATGGGTCACCACCTGGATACCGCGCTTTTTCAGTTCTTTTACAGCCGTTATATAAGCGTCCAGCGCATACCCCCTGTTGATAGACCCGGCAGTGCTTTCATGGATAGTCTGCAAGCCCAGCTCCACCCACAGGTAAGTCCTTTCATTTATCTCCTCCAGCAGCTCCAGAACGTCGGTCGGAAGGCAGTCGGGCCTGGTGGCAATTGCAAGCCCTACTACATCCTCCTGGTCAAGTATTGAATAATATCTCTCCCGTAATGTCCCGGCATCCGCATAGGTATTGGTATATGCCTGAAAATATGCTATATATCTTCCGGCCTTCCATTTTTTATTCATCATATTCTTTACTTCATGAAATTGTTCTACAAGATCAAGCGCTGTTCCGGCAAAATCTCCCGAGCCCCTCGGACTGCAAAAAACACAGCCTCCGGTAGATACCCGGCCGTCCCTGTTAGGGCAGGTAAAACCTGCATCCAGCGAAATTTTGAATACCTTCTCCTCGAACTTTTCCCTGAGAAAGTAGTTCAAAGTATGATATCTTTTATCATCCCACATTTTTGTCATAAAGTATCCACCTTTTGTTTGCGTAAAAATATCCGGAACGCCTGCTCTTGGTTCTGAGCCTGCGAAGAATACTTGATCCTTCAACGCGTTCAGGATGAATTCCTTTGTTATTAGTATATATCAGAAAATTCCACACTGGCCATATCCATATATGTACTTGGAGCTTCCTCCGCAGTTGCAGCCGACTCATCATCATCAACAAGCCACATAGGCAGTTTCACAATGAATTCGCTTCCCTTTCCATACTCACTGTATACCTCTATTGTTCCTCCATGCATTTCTGTAAGGGACTTTGCCAGGTACAGGCCTATGCCGCTGCCTTCACACCTGCGGGTGAAGGACTTGTCCACCTGCCTGAACCTTTCGAAAATCACGTCCTTCATATTTTCCTCTATGCCTATTCCCGTATCCTTTACTGAAATATATACGGCATTTTTATCGCTGTATAAGGAAACAAGTATCTCATCTCCTTTTTCTGTGAATTTGATTGCATTGGACAGGAGGTTCAAAAGCACTCTTTTTATTTTATCGGCATCGCAGGCAATCTCTATGCTGTCGAGGGGAATATTTGTCTTAAGCTTTGCCCCCTTTCTCTCTATGAACCCACTGGAAGCGGCAAGCAATTCCTTTACCACCTGAACCAAATTATAATTGTGATAATTCATATCTATAAAGCCTGAATCAATTTCCGTGATATATATTAAATTGTTAAACATCCTTAGCAGCCTGAAGCCGTTCTGCTTCATAATGGAGGTATATCTCAGCAGCCGCTCCGAACCTTCATCGGCCTTCTTATCGTTGATAACCAGCTCAAAAAGCTGGAGTGTCCCTATTATTACATTGAGTGGAGTCTTTATTTCATGAGATATATTTGCAAAGTATTCAGTTCTTATTTTATCATATTCCAGGGTCTCATTGACAAGCTGTATGTTTTCATCTATCCTGCGCTTAAGCTCTTCATTGTTCTTATTGCCGGATATGTCTCTCACTATACATACAACTGCATTTTCTCCCAGATAAGGTATTGATGCGCATGCCGCTTCGATTTCTATACTCTTGCCGCTCAATTGCAGCAGCCTGTTATTGCATTCGCAATGCTTCAATTTGCCTTTAATTATATCGCCAAAATGCTTTTGAGCCAGAGATGCTGCATCCTTGTCCATAAAATCAGCAAGCTTTTTTTGGTATATGTCTTCCTTCTTTTCCGCTCCAAGTATTCTTACACCGGCAATATTGGAGAATATAATTTTCCCCGATGCAATAACAAATATTGCATCGGGACAAAGCTCCACAAGGGTTCTGTAGCTTTCCTCGCTGATATGCAGTTCATTCTCCGCCATTACCTTCGCCGAAATATCCCTGAAGCTCCATACCCTGCCGATCATATGTCCCTTATACATGAGAGGCGAGGAATGTACATCAACGGTTCTTCCGTCCAGCAGCCTGGCCTGTCGGTGCTCTGATACAGGAACCTCGTAGGTATGGTTCACCCATTCCTCAAAGCTTTTGGGATCAGAGAGCTGTTTCATTATAAACTTTATATTTGCAGTCTCGTTATTCAGGTCGTAAATATCCCAGGGAATATTCCACATACTGAAGTACATATTATTGGCCTCCAGTACCTGCCTGTCATTATCGACTACAAGTATTCCGTCGTCAGTTGCATTAAGAGTTGCCCGGAGGAGCTTTTCCTTCCTTTCCAGCTTCTCCTGTACCTGCCGGTAAACATTGGTATCTCTTGCCAGAATCACCAGCCCCTTTGGCCTCCCATCCTCATAATATACAGGAAACTTCATTACGTCATAGGCTCTCTTCTCTCCATCAGGCATTGTAATAATTTCAGTACTGTTTAATATTGAACCCTTTTTCCAGGCTTCTGCATCTAATGAACTGAAGTTCTCACTGATTTGACCGTATAAAGGACTCATCCGGTCCAACCGGCGCTGTTTAATCACCTCACGGTATTCCTTTTCAAACCCGAACAGCTCAAGTGTGGAGTCGTTTATTTCCATGGAGCTTCCATAGGGGGCCCTGAACAGTATCAGGTCAGGGGTATAAGCAATGAGTGTCCTCAGAAGCTCGGCATTTCTCATAACTGCCTTTTCCCTTCTCCTCTTGCGGGAAACGATATAACTGTAACTCATACTGACAATAGACAGCACCATGCAAAATAAGACAGAAATAGCCCATACAGTGCTTTTTTCCATGTAATAGTATGAATTGGGGGCATCAAAAAAAACCTCTGTCCGGCTTTCCCCGTATACTGGTTCACACAGGAAAACAGCACTAACGACACAGGCTAATGCAATGATATTAAAAAGCTTTTTATTATTCATGTGTATCACTCCCGGAAAACCCAAATAAAAACAATTAATTGCCAAAGCGGCTGCATCATAACAACTATTAATATTATTCCACAGCAACTGAGTAAATTCAATGAACTTCGTCATACAATTAACGACACGAAATCCCATGACACAAATCGACCGTTCATCCAGTATTATGCCAAGTTTCTCATATATTTCAGCAGCAATAATATTGCCTAGGGAAAGCTCATTCACCTCCCGGACCGCATATTCCATCGGGCTGCCTCTATATTGTTCGAAGCCCTTTGTGGAAATTTTGACGTAATAATAAAAGCAGCGGAACATTTTATGATTTTTTTAATCAAACAGTTTTATATTAGCTTCAAAGCTTCAGAATAAAACTGGGCTGAAAATGTATAAAAACCGGATACATTAATGTATCCGGCTGTGCCGTACTGCAATACCCTCTTTTTCTATCAAAGCTTAGCCG
>JAEXXN010000262.1 GCA_023405875.1 Bacillota bacterium
GGCTGAAAGCGCTGAAATATGCTCTCTTGAGATTGTAGGAGGAATAAAGGTCGTTGACGGTTGTCATGATTTCCTTATCGCTCTCCCTGGCAGCCCCCACAATAAACTGCGTTGTATGTGAGGTTCCGGGAGTCTGTCCTACGATTCCCGCAATTTTTCTGATAGGAAGCAACAGGTCCTTTTCATAATCCTTGCTGCCGCTCAGCAGCTTGAGCCTTTCGCTGTTGGGAGCTTCAAGGTTAAGGGATATCCTGTCTGCAAGTCTTGCAGCCTGTTCAATATACTGCTCCGAGGTGCCCGGAAGGATCTTCAGGTGGATATATCCTCCGAAACGATAACGGAGCCTTATTATTTCAACGGTCTTAAGCATATTCTCTATAGACTCCGCCATGCCGTGCCTTACTCCGGAGCTGAGGAAAAGCCCTTCTACATAATTTCTTTCGTACATATCTATAAATAGCCGGGATAACTCTTCGGGAGCGAAGGCAGTCCTGGGAACATCCCGCTGGACCCTGTTGGGGCAGTAACTGCAATCCTTTTCGCACTCATTTGTCATAAGCACCTTAAGCATGGAAACACAGCGTCCGTCGGGAGTGAAAGAGTGGCAGACCCCCGAGGGAAGGGTATTACCCATTATTGCCTTTGGAACCTTGCGGCCTGAGGAAGCGCTGGAGGAGCAGATATCGTATTTGGCGGCTTCTCCCAGAATAGACAGCTTTTTTATATCCATAGCATCATCTCCAAGTATTGGTTTGTTATAGAAAGCATAGCAGATTTTTACACAAAAAGCAAACATATGTTCGTATGTTTTTTCTTGAAGTAGTACCGATTTTGTAGTAATATATGGAAAAAAAGGAGGATTTTTTCATTGCTTAGAGAATAAATTATAATATTCCAAATACATATATTTTCATAATCATTAAATATATTGTAAAGGAGGATAGAAGCCTTTAATCAGAATATTAAGGAGGTCGAAGGTATAAAATGGGAAGAAAGTACTTTAGAGCGCTGGCCTTGATGCTGGTATTGGTCATGGTTTTATCAATGGGCTTTGTATATGCTGAAGACACCGGAATCCCGAAGAGAAGCGACATTGACGACCAGTACAAATGGAAGCTGGAGCATATGTATGCAAGCAAGGATGCCTTTGAAAAGGATTTCGTGAAGGTTCAGAATGAGTATATCCCCAAAATTGCGGTTTACGATGGAAAGCTGGAAAGTGCCGCTGTGCTTCTGGACTGCATGAAGCTTTATGAAGAGATGTATATGACCTTGGAAAAGCTTTACACCTATGCGCATATGAAGCTGGATGAAAACAACGCTGATAATGAAATGTCGGAAATGGCATCCAGGACAGAAACTCTGATGAGCAATGTGGACGCATCGGTTTCATATATCGAGCCGGAGCTTCTTGCAAAGTCTGAAGAGGTACTTTTGAAGGAATACATAAATAATCCCATACTCAAGGATTATAAATACTATTTGACAGTGCTGCTCAACAAGAAAGCCCACATACTTTCAAATGCAGAGGAGCAAATCCTTGCACAAGCGGGCGATATGGCGGTTTCCCCGGATAATATCTACGGGCAGCTTATTGATGTGGATCTGAAGTATCCATCCATGAAGGATGAGGCAGGCAATGAGGTTCAATTATCTTATGGACAGTTTGCAAGGTTAAGGGCAAGCGCAAGCCGGGATATAAGGAAAGAAGCCTGCGAAAAGCATATGGGTGCATATCTCAGCGTTCAGAACACCTTTGCCGCTACTCTCAATGCTGAGGTAAAGAAAAACATTTTCTTTGCCAAGGCAAGAAAGTACAGCTCCGCATTAGAGGCAGCAGTTACAGGAAACAATAATATTCCGGTAAGCGTATATGATAATCTTGTAAAGTCCGTTAACAACAATGTTGAATATCTCCATAAATATATTGCTCTGAAGAAAAATGTACTTGGAATAGATAAGGTGCATTACCATGACCTTTACCCAAGCCTTGTTGAGGATTACGAAATGAAGATTCCCTATGAAGACGGAAAGAAAATGATCCTTGAAGGCATGAAGCCGGTAGGCGAAGAATATGTGAAAAATCTTGAAATGGCTTTCAACAGCAACTGGATGGATGTATATGAAACAGAGAACAAGACATCCGGGGGCTATACCTGGGGTTCATATAATACACACCCCTATGTCCTGCTCAACTATGACGATTCCCCCGAAGAAATGCTGACGGTAGCACATGAGCTGGGCCATGCCATGCACAGCTATTATACAAATGCCAATCAGAAATTCATAAACTCCGAGTATCCGACTTTTACAGCAGAGGTTGCATCGACAACAAATGAATTCATCATGGTCCAGTACCTGATTGACCATGCCAAGGATAACAAGGAAAAGCTATACCTTATAAATCTGCTTGCTGAGAATATCAGATCCACTATATATTCGCAGATAATGTACGCTGAATTTGAAAAAGCGATACATGAAAGAGTGGAGAGGGGCGAGGCTCTTTCTGCCGACTCACTTAAGAATATGTGGAAGGAACTGATGGAAAAATACTTTGGGGAAGATTTTGTAGTTGATGAGTATGCTACCATGTGGTGGTCATATATTCCGCATTTCTACATGAACTTCTACGTATACAATTATGCTACAGGTATGTCGGCCGCTTACCCCTTGAGCCAATCCATACTGAAGGGTGAGAAAGGCGCGGTTGATAAATATATAGGCTTCCTGAAGGCAGGCAACTCTGCCAATCCGGTAGAAATCCTCAAGACTGCCGGAGTAGACATGAATTCAACAAAACCTGTGGATGATCTGCTGAAGCTGTTTGGAAAGCTTGTTGACCAGATGGAGCAGATACTGAAGGAAG
>JAEXXN010000175.1 GCA_023405875.1 Bacillota bacterium
TGGTTGGACAGCTTAAGCGCTTCCTCCTCCCATTCTTTAGTCGTACCTCCCCAATTGAATTTCTGAATCACCTGTGGCTTTATATGCATCTTTTTGCTCATATGCTTCACTCCCTTACAGATATTTCGCAATATGCTCGATACACATATATTTTTCTCAATTTATAATAAAAAAATCAATAAAGTATAGTATAATAAATAATGAGAATCAGTAGAGGCGGTTCATGAATGGCCCGAAGCTGCTGTGAAAGGAAGCCCAAAGCATAAAGGTGATGAATTTGATACTATCTCCCAGACTGAAAACAATTGCAGACAGTATACAGGGCTTTGAGACGGTTGCTGATATCGGCTCGGACCATGCATATCTTCCCATATATCTGGTAAAAAATAAACAGGTAAAAAGTGTTATTGCCACTGATGTAAATAAAGGCCCGGTAAGAATTGCAAAAGGCAGGATAAGGAGCCATGGTGCCGAAGAGTATATAAAGGTGCGTCAGGGCAACGGCTTGCAGGCAATAAAGCCGGGAGAAGCTGAAGTGATCGTCATTGCAGGTATGGGAGGCTTGCTTATCAGGGAAATACTGGAGAAGGATGAAAAGACGGCAAGAAGTGCCGCAGTGCTGATCCTTCAGCCCATGAGAGACTCGGATAAGGTAAGGAGATGGCTTGTGGAAAACAGCTTTGATATTGCAGATGAAGAGCTGGTAAAAGAGCAGGATAAGATATACGAGGTCATATGGGCGGTTCCTTGTGACAGGCCGGGAGCGGCAAAGGGCTTGATGCTCGTAGGTGAAAAGGTTATTGAGAAAAGGCATCCTCTTGTGCCTGAATTTATAAATAGGAAAACGAAGGAACTGGAAAAGGTAATGGCGTCCCTGGAGCTTATGGATACGGAAAACTGCAGGGACCGGGCGGCAGAATGCAAGGAAATGCTTAGCTTTTACAGGGAGGTGGCAGAATGGGTGCGGTAAAATGTCAGACTATAGCCGGTTTATTGGATGCGCTGGCTCCCAAAAGGCTTGCGGAAAGCTGGGACAATGTGGGCTTGCTTGTGGGAGACGGAGGTCAGAAGGTTAAGCGTGTCATGGTATGCCTTGATGCGCCGGAATGGGTAGTGGAAGAAGCTGTACAGAAGGATGTGGATATGATAGTAGCACACCATCCTATGATTTTCAACGGGATAAAAAGAATAACTTCAGATACTGCCGTAGGCAGAAAGCTTATTTCCCTGATAAAAAATAATATATCGCTGTACTGCCTGCATACTAACTTTGATATAGTTTCAGGGGGGCTGAACGATATATTTGCAAGGGAGCTTGGTTTTTCCCACTGGACCTTGCTTGAGGAAACATACAGGGAGAAGCTTCTGAAGCTGGCTGTCTATGTGCCTGAAGGGCATGAGGATAAAGTAATCTCCGCAATGTGCGGAGCGGGCGCAGGTTATATAGGCAAGTACAGCAGCTGTACCTTCAGGACCAAGGGAACAGGTACCTTTGAGCCCCAGGAGGGAGCAAAACCCTTTATAGGCAGTATAGGAAGCTTGGAGAGCGTATCCGAATACAGGGTGGAGACGATAGTGCCGGAGAAGCTGGCAGGCAAGGTTGTCAGAGAAATGCTTAAAGCCCATCCCTATGAGGAAGCGGCCTATGATATATATGAGACAAAAAATGAGGGTCAGGTAATGGGGCTTGGCAGGCTTGCAGAGCTTGACAGAGAAACAACGCTTTCGTTATTTGCAGATAATGTGAAAATGGTGCTTGGTGCGGATAATATAAGATTTGCCGGTGATCCCAACAGGATGATAAAGAAGGTTGCGCTTTTGAACGGCTCGGGAAGCAAATATATCAATGCTGCAAGGTTTGCCGGGGCAGATGTGCTTGTGACAGGAGATACACAGTATCATGGGGTCCTTGATGCTCTGGAGCTGGGGCTGTGCATAATTGATGCCGGACATTACGCTACAGAGAAGATAATGATCAAGTATATAACTGAATATCTGAGGGATAGATTTCAGGCGCTTAAGCTTGATGCGGAAGTCGTTGAATCCGGCTCAAACACTGAGATCATGAGAGTTTTATAGGAATAGGCTTACTATTCCTATTTTATTTAATTTTAAATATAACAAGGCAGGGAGATGGATATATGAATTTGTCATTACTTTACAAGCTGCAGGAGCTGCATAGGGAAACGGACGGAATCGGCAGAAAGCTGAAGGAGCTGGCTGAAGCCGGTGAGCTGAAAAAGCTCCGGGAGGAATATCAAAGGCTCGGAGAGGAATATCTGCGGAGCGAAGGAAAAGTGAAAAGCAACGGATATCAGCAAGATGTTAAATATAACGAGATAAAGAACCTGGAGTATAATAAAAAGTCCTGTGAGGACATAAAATTCAGCCGGGAGACTGATACCGTCAAAAAGCTGGAAACCATTGAAAAACAGATTGAAAAGCTGGATGAAAAAAAGCTTGAGTCAGAAAATGCCATAATAGCACTTGTGAAAGAAGCAGATAATATAAGGAAGGATATGACGGAAACAAAAAAAAGACTGGCATTTATAAAGAAGAAATATCTGAGCAGCAAGGAAGCTTATGACAAGAGCAAAGAAGAGCTTAAGCTCAGGCAGTCGGAGCTGGCGGCAAAGATCGGAAGCATAATCGAGGCGGTCGACAAAGAGAGCCTTGAGATTTACAACAGATTGGTAAAAGCTCATCCTGATCCGATTTCCCTGGTAGAAAACCGCAAATGTACCGGCTGTAAAATGGAAGTACCGTCTATGGATTATGAAGCATTGAAAAGCGGAAGCGCGGACATGAGATGCCAAAGCTGCGGAAGGCTCCTGTACTATATCAAGCCATAATGCCGTTTGAAGTGGCAAATTGACCTTATATTTACTGGACAGCTGAATATATCATGTTGACTCCTGCTGCTATTGGTTATATAATAAGTATCTGATGCAAAAAAATTAAATTCTGAGTAAGCCAGATGATCGCGTGTGCTTTACTGCATACGAGGAAAGTCCGGGCTCCGCAGGGCAGGGTGCCGGGTAACCCCCGGTGGAGGCGACTCCAAGGAAAGTGCAACAGAAATATACCGCGTTCATAACCGGACGTAAGGGTGGAACGGCGAGGTAAGAGCTCACCAGCGGTTGGGTAACTAACCGGCTATGTAAACCCCACCT
>JAEXXN010000424.1 GCA_023405875.1 Bacillota bacterium
CTCATGACCACTACTGCGGCTGCCCCGTCATTCATAGGGCAGCAGTTTCCTGCTGTAACAGAGCCGTCTTTTTTAAATACCGGCTTCAGAGCCCCAAGCTGTTCCATTGTGGTATCCCTTCTCGGGCTTTCGTCCTGAGCTATAATGACCTCTTTGCCTTTTATTTTGGCTGCAACCGGTACGATCTGTTCAACGAATAAGCCCGCTTCAATGGCTTTTGCCGCACGTTGATGGCTGGTGCAAGCAAACTGATCCATTGCTTCTCTGCTCACAGGATGTACCTCCAGTACATTTTCAGCCGTTTCTCCCATTGTCGGATCCCCAACCCTGGGAGGGGACATGCTTACTGTCATAAATGCGGGAGGCTCGTACAGATAAGCCCGCTTGGATTTTCTCAGGAAATAGGGATTGTTGCTCATGCTTTCCGCCCCACCGGCTACATAAACCTCCCCATTTCCGCTTTGAACCATAGCGGCAGCCATGCAAATGGTCTCCAGCCCGGAAGCGCATTGCCGGTCGAACTGTATGCCGGGTACTGTAACAGGCAGACCTGCTTCCAGCGCTCCTATCCTTCCCAAATTACCGGGTATCCCCTCTGCATTTCCAAAATAAACTTCATCTATCGCAGCCGGATCGATTCCGGCTCTTCGTACCGCCTCTTTGATAACAAGCCCTGCCAGCTGGTAGCCCTCAAAGCCTGCCAGACTTCCGCCGTATTTTCCGATTGGTGTTCTGACGGCGGATACAATTACTGCTTCTCTCATCACTTATACACCTCATTTATATTATTCATAGGATATAATCTTGACCGGGTCTTCCACAATCAGATCGGCTTCTGTTTTTTCAACGACTTCCTGTATAGTAGCCGTATCAAAGATTTCCTTCAGGACCAGACCCCTGCTTTCCACATTGATAACGGCTAGATCGGTAATGATCATCGAAACACACCGGGGTGCCGTCAAGGGCAATTGGCAGCGTTTTCTTATTTTGGGGTTTCCTTTTTTATCTGTGTGAGTCATAATTGCAATCACTCTTTTTGCTTTTTGGGCAAGGTCCATGGCACCCCCCATTCCGGGTATAATAGCTCCCGGGACAATCCAATTCGCCAAGTCTCCATTCTCAGCTACCTCCAAGGCTCCAAGGATGGTAATATCCAGCTTGCCGCTCCGTACCAGGGCAAAGGAGTCCGCACTGTCAAAATAGGAAGCTCCAGGAATTACTGTGATCGGTATGCTTCCTGCATCGATCAGGTTTTCATCCTCTTCCCCCTTTGCTGCTGCCGGACCGGCTCCCAGGACTCCATTTTCTGCATGGAAGAATACTCTTTTTTCGGAGGGGATATAACGAACGGCTTGTTGAGGTATCCCAAAGCCCAGGTTTACGATATTCCTGTCCTTTATTTCTTCAGCGGCTCTCTTCGCCATCTTTTCTCTTACTGCCATCCCCATTTCCACTTACCTCCTCCATAAACGATGATATCTACAAAGGCTCCGGGGGTCACGACATTCTCCGGATCAATTGCTCCGACCGGCACGATCTCTTCCGCATCAACGATTGTAATATCTGCAGCTCTTGCCATTAAAGGATTCAAGCCTCTTGCCGTTTTATCATAAACCAGATTGCCAAAGGTATCTGCCTTTTTGGCATAAAGTATTGCAACATCCGCCCTAAGAGCGGTCTCAAGGAGGTATGGCTTTCCGTCCACCTCAATTTTTTTCTTCCCCTCTTCTACCAGAGTACCGACTCCCACTTCTGTCAGTATCCCTCCCAATCCGGCTCCTCCGGCTCTGATCCTTTCAGCAAGGGTTCCCTGGGGACTGAACTCCACTTCAAGCTTTCCTGCATTCATCAACTGACCTGTTGTCGGTGTGGCGCCTATATGGCTTGTAATTAATTTTCTGACCTGTTCATTGCGCACGATATGATCCGGCCCCACGTCCGGGTCTCCTGCGTCAATGGAGATCAATGTCAGATTCTTAACCTGTTTTTTAATGATTTCATTTATCAGGGTACAGGAGGACCCAACTCCTCCAAAGCCTGCAATCATGATCGTGATACCGTCCTTTACGTATTCCATTGCCTCACTGACGGTTTTGAGTTTGCCGAATTCATTTTGTACCTGCATGCTTTCACCATCCTATAAATTTGCTTCCATTTAAACCTCCGGAGTCTACATGGCTTTTCAATATCACTATTGAGCAATATATATGCCAATAAGAAAACAAGACTCCATAAATGAACCGGAGCCTTGCTTTCCTTGAAATAAGCCGTTTCAGATCACATGCTGGGAATTATCCCCTGGTCCCCTTGAATCATTTTTAAAAATATATCCGCCATCGGCTGAACCGCATTGGCATCACTCCAACCGGTACTTGTTTTTCTTTCGTATATATTGGGATTGGCTGATACCCAAAGCACTTGCCGCATTTCGGGATGAACCGTATTTCTCGGCTGCAAACTGCAATATCTGCTTTTCATAGCTTTCAAGTATCTGCTCCAGGCAAAGAGGTGTATTCAGGCTGTGATTTCCTTCCTCTACAGATAATCTGCCGAAAAGCTCCCGGTTTGCCTCCCTCATCACAGCAAAAATTTCAATCCGGTCAATTGTAGTGTTAATAAGCAAGCGCTGCACCATATTTTCCAGTTCCCTGATATTCCCGGGCCAGCTGCAATTCTTGAGATATTCCATCCCATCGGGTGTTACAGCTTTATTTATTCCGAACTTTTTGTTATATTTGTCAATAAAATGTTCAACCAAAGCAGGAATTTCCACTTTCCGTTCGGTAAGGGACGGTACCTTTATGGGAAATACATTCAAACGATAATAGAGGTCTTGCCTGAATTGCTTTTCTTCAACCATTTTCTCCAAATTTCTGTTTGTAGCTGAAATGATCCTTACATTGGTCTTTATAGGATGAGTTCCTCCTATTTTATAAAATTCACCATCCTGTATGACTCTTAAAAGCTTTGCCTGAAGCTCCATAGACAGCTCACCTATCTCATCCAGAAAGATGATCCCGTTATCCGCCAACTCGAAAAAGCCTTTTTTGCCGGTGAGATTCGCCCCGGTAAAGGCCCCTTTTTCATAGCCGAAAAACTCGGATTCCAACAGGCTGTCTGCAACAGAAGCACAATTGAGCTTCACCATAGGCTTCAGCTTTCTTGTACTGTTTTTGTGAATAAAAGAAGCTATCTTCTCTTTTCCCACACCGGTTTCTCCAATAATGAGAACATTGCAGTCATATTTGGATACACGCAGAGCTTCATCCAATATCAACGACATAGCCCTGCTTTCACAGACAAAATCCTCTGCTGCACTTTTTTTCCCCTGATACAGGTCATGGGTCTCTTCATAAGAGCGCAGCCTCTTTCCTTCCACGGGGGCTTGATTTGCCAGCTTTCCCTTTACATGCTCCGATATTCCCTTTATGATCTGTATATTGAAAGCCTCATGCCCTTCCACATAGCCATCTGCACATTTGATGTCCACCTCCCGGGATATATTCTCAGTAATATACAAAGCAATATTGTAGTTATTGATCAGATTGGTAAAGTAGACTGTTCCCTTTGGCCTGGTAGCCAGCACATTGATTGTCTCTGCTCCCGGAATATCTGCACAATTGACGCTCAGCTCGAACATTTCCCTGCATGCAATCCTTTCAATGCATTCAATGGGTTTCAAAATATCCAGGTAATGGATCTCGTCGAAAATCTGTGTAAAAAGCCAATCCAGCCCTGATCCGGCCAGCATAGGGTCTTCACTGCCGTCCATAATACAAACTATCTTGGCATTGGCTCTTGCCATCTTGCGGAGAACATATCCATAGAGCAGGCTGGTAATCATATTATTCCCCACCACCAGCATACTTTCTTTCTGCCCCGCATATCTGCCCACCGCATAAAGTGAGCCGGACTCATTAAAAGCCGACAGCAGCAAAGGTACCGGCACATGCTGGGGGCATTTGACCAGAGGACAATGGCTGAAAATAACGGCATATCCTTCTGCTTGCATTTGACCTAATGCAAAATCAATTTCTATAATTTTGCTAAGAAAAATAGGGATCACAGTTGTGGAAATATTGCATATCACTTCATCCCCTACATATAGTTCTTTTTCATTTTCATAACTTACTCCTATTTTTTCGATAGTTCCAAATACAACGCCCCCGGTATCCGTTATTGGATTATGAAGCTTTCCTCTTTTTTCGATAATATCCATTATCTTTTCTTTTATTTTTTCGATATCTTCATTGCATTCTGCACACAGTTGTTTGAAATTGCTGTTTTCTATATGCAAGCTTTTTATATTGACCAACAATTCATTGTCGTGGAGCTCCCTGCTGTTATCCAGGCGCCATGCCGATACAGGCAATACATTTCTAGGCTCTATCACCCTGTTCATTCCATATTTCATAAACACCCCATGCCCCTCCTCTACTCAAAATAATTTTGTGAAACGGATGTAATCCTTCAGAAACACAGGATGTTGTTTATGTATATAAAAAGCCTCTTAACCAACAGGTTAAGAGGCACACAAACAATATCAAAAAATTGCATACAACCATAAAGCATGCCTTTATGCAATCCTCAGATTTATCACACCCTCTATCTACCGTAGAGCTAACAGTGTATCAACAGAGGCAGGTCTTCTGACTTCGGTTCATTGCAGCTCCAGCCTTCCCAACATCAGTCAGTGGCAAAATATGAAGCTTCTCCCCATTACAGCGGCGGGACCGTCCAGGATTTTCACCTGCTTCCCTTTTAAACAAAGTATGAAACTTTGTACCTCTATCTTCGCTATTAAATTTTCAGCTTACTATTAAGTATATATCGAATCTTCATTTGTTTCAATATATTTGCTTTCTCCGCTTTCTATAAAGCGCATTAAAGCCAGTTGATTTAAGGAATTTGTCTGGTGGTCACCAATCCGACAGCATACCCTTTCCGATCAGTTCAAACGCATCTTTTTGAATTATTTTATAATTGAGCGGCTGTTCTCCCGTTATATGCCCATCAATATAATCCATGACATTATTCATACGCTTGATCCAGTCCATAAAGCTTATTACCTCTTTAACTTGCATTAACTTGTACTGTAAAGTCTTGCAATCTCATAAAAGGCTTTCTTCGGCCTGCAGTGAACACCGGCAGCCGATGGATCGGTTTCCTTGGGATAAGCCATGACAACTCCATAGCTGGCCATGTCAAGATCATAAAGCGGGTCCGGGGAATACAAATTAGTTGGCTCCATATACGTAAAAACAAAGGCGCCATGAATATTTTCCCGCTCATATATTTTCAGCAGCTTTGAAATATATTCTGATTGCACCCCTTCGTTTCTTTTATAATGACCTTTTAGGCGTGGTGGTTTTTTGTTCCAGTTAATGATCCGAAAACCCCCGCCCCCTTTTTCAGCCGCGCCCTCAAAGCAGCAACATCCGAATTCAGTGATGACGACAGGCTTGCCGTGGCGATGGAAATTCCTTAATTCCGCAGCATAATTTTTCTCGTTGCCGGAATCCATGTAGTAGTTTAATCCCACAAGGTCAAAGCTGCTCCAGTCAACGCTCTCCCACGCTCCTGCCCCATAGGTGATATCGCCTCGAAAATGCTCCCTTATTTTACTAGCGACCCGTTTGAGAAAGCGGTTCAATATCATATTATACCGCGGAATCAACCACCATGTGGCGGTCAGCATTATGGCACGCTGGGAAAAGTTTTTACCGGGGATAATGCCTGATGCGAATATGCTGTATTCACAGCCCACATTAAATGTAACTTTGCCGTATTGTTTTCTGAGCCTTTCGGCTTCCTTTGCGGTTTTTAGCAGGTAGTCGAGCAAATCCTCCTGATTGGCGTCCACCAATCGGGGCTGAAGCCAGACATGAAGGCCCTGCTCTAAAGCAACCGTTGCACATTCAATCAGCCTATGAATATCTTTACCATAAATGCTGACAGCGTTACAGTTAAGTTCATTTCTGATGATTTCCATATCCTTCTTTGCCAGATCCGTGCTCCACACTTCCCGGGACATAACTCCAGGCATATAGTTCGTCCCAACGTCGTAATTTATACCTTTAAAACCGATACCGTTATGATTTTTCACAATAATTTCTCCTTCATTAACACTCGATAATTGCGGCAAATGGCAGCAGAGTCTATCATACAACTCATTACAGCAAAAATATTTTTTATACTTCCGGCTTTTCACGTCCTATATTTACGGGTATTAAAAATCCTATCCTTAATGCTGCCTCTTTAAAAATATATTATCTTTTGCATAAAAGCATTCCTCCGCCATCTATGCAAAATGAGCAGCCTCATGTATTTTTCTACAGGAAAATAAGTGTCAGGCACAACCTCTCAGATATAAAAACTAGTATCATATGTCAAAAGCTCATATAATACTAGTTTAAGCTGCAATGTATATTCGTCTTCTGCTACAATTTATCATGTCTCATAACAGTCTGTTTATTCCTGTAAAAAATTTTGCATGCTGCTTATACAGGAGGCTACAGTCGATAAGTTATGCATCAGCGCAGAGCTGCTGGGGGAGATTATTCCCAGAATACCAAGTGCCAACAAACCGGAGTTAAAGCCGACTGTGAACCGGAAGTTATTTTCAATCCTTTTTATCAGCAAGGAGCTTAACCGGCGTAATGCAACAATCGACTTTAAGTCCCCCTGTGTTAAAACAACATCCGCAATATCACGGGCTATATCAGCACCGCTTTTCATTGCAATCCCCACATTTGCAGAAGAAAGTGCCGGTGAATCATTTATTCCGTCTCCCAGCATGATTACCTTCTTCCCTTGCTGCCGCAGAGCTTTAATATATTCAGCCTTTTCCTCGGGCAGTATCTGTGACCGGTATGCATCCGCATGAATAGCCTGAGCAATTGCCTGGGCTGCTTTCTCACTATCTCCTGTGAGAATTGCAACATGTTTTATTCCAAGCTCCTTCAGCTCCCCAACCACCTCTGATGCTTCAGGCCGGATCGGGTCCTCGATGCAGAGCATTCCCGCCAGCTTGCCGTCTACAGCAAGAAACAGCAAAGAGTATTCTTCCGCTTTTTTATCGATAATAGCTTGCTCAGCTTCTGTTACCTCTACATTTTCATCCTCGAAAACAAAATGCCCGCTTCCTATTACTACCCGCTTATCCTCTACATAAGATGCAATTCCGTGAGCCACGATGTATTCCACATCAGCATGCATCTCCCTGTGCTTCAAGCCTTTTTCATTCGCCTTGGCAACCACAGCGGTAGCTACGGAATGAGGGAAATGCTCCTCAAGGCATGCCGACAACCGCAGGACTCTGTCACGCCGATAACCCCCGAAAGGTATCACATCGACGACATAAGGCTTTGCCTTTGTCAGAGTTCCGGTTTTATCAAATACTATGGTATCGGCTAAAGCTGCTTCTTCAAGGAATTTTCCGCCTTTGATGACAAAGCCGTGTTGTGTCCCCTCCCTCATGGCTGTTAAGATAGCAATTGGAGTAGTCATTTTCAGAGCACAGGAATAATCCACCATGAGAGCTGCCGAAGCGAGTGCAGTACTTCTTGTAGCAAGATAAACGCCTCCGGCAATAAGAAAGCTGTATGGCACAAAGGCATCAGCCATATTTTCAATTTTTGACTGTACCGCTGCCTTCAACACCTCAGACTCATCAATAAGCTTTATTATTTTATTCAGTTTTGTTTCACTCTCTAAGGCCGTTACTTCTATCAGAAGCTCGCCCTCTTCTATTGCAGTACCGGCATAAACGGTGTCCCCTTCAATACGTCTCAGCGGGAGGGATTCTCCTGTCATAGAGGATTGATTTACCATTGCCTCCCCCTGGACAACTACGCCGTCAACAGGTATATAACTGCCCATTCTTGCAATAACATGCTCTCCTATGGCAACATCTCTTAAGCTCACAAGACTTTCCTGCCCATTTCGTCTTACCCAGACAGAATTTATATTTAGAGCCAGACCTTTGGCCAGATCATCCC
>JAEXXN010000443.1 GCA_023405875.1 Bacillota bacterium
GAACACGACCATGACCACGACCATGACCACGATTACGGACACCAGCACAAGCATGAGCATCACCAGGAGCATCAGCATGTACATAATAACGGACATGTGCATAGAAACATGAGTGATATAGAGACAATAATCAATGACAGCGGATTGGACGAAAGAGTCAGGGAGCTGTCCCTTAAAATATTCGGCCTGGTAGCTGAAGCAGAGGGAAGGATACATGGCAAGCCGGCGGCAGAGGTCCATTTCCATGAGGTGGGCGCTGTGGATTCGATAGTTGACATCATAGGTACGGCAATATGTATCGTAAATCTTGGCGTGGACAGGATAATATTTTCAAGCCTGCCTTTATCCAGGGGCTTTGTGAAATGCCAGCACGGGACATTTCCGCTTCCGGCTCCCGCTACCCTGGAGATCCTCAGGGGTGTGCCTGTATATTACACTGATGTGAATTTTGAATTGGTTACTCCTACAGGGGCTGCCATAGCAAAGGGCCTGGCCGACGAATTCGGGATGGTGGGAGAGCTTGAAGTAGAAAAGATAGGCTATGGTTTGGGCAAAAAGACTTATGAGATTCCCAATGTACTGAGGGTGATGCTTTTCAATTCCAAAAAAAAAATTTCAGACAGGGTCATAGAGATAGAGACAAATATTGACGATATGACAGCCGAGCAACTAGGCAGCGTGATGGATAGGCTTTTTCAGGAGGGAGCCCTTGAGGTATTCTTTACCCCCGTATTAATGAAGAAGAACAGGCCGGGGACAAAGCTTACAGTTCTATGCCACCAGGAAAGGAAGGCTGCTGTTGTGGAGGCATTACTCAGACACACCAGCACCTTTGGCGTACGCATGGCATGCCTGGAGCGCACCATACTGGACAGAGAGCTGGTAGCAGTTGATACCAAGTTCGGAAGCATAAGGTGCAAGCTGGGAAGGCTGGAGGGAGAACTGCTCAAATATTCTCCGGAATATGAGGATTGCAGAGTAGCCTCTGAGAATCACGGAAGGCCTATTTCAGAGGTATATGAAGAGACCATGGCCAGAATGAAGGAAAAATTGCAGTAAATTCTGCAAATTTCTAAACTGATTGACAAAGGCCGGCACATTCAATATACTATTTAAAATACCATGATAAATGAAAAAGGTTTCGTACACTGGTGCGGAACATGTTGCTCATATATTTTCAGGGATATGGCCTGAAAGTTTCTACAGCATGACCATCAATCATGTTACTATGAGTGGAATTTGTTGCCGGCAATTTCACTGTTGCCGGTTTTATGTTTCCACAAGAAAAATATAGATATGATATCAAATATTAAAAGGAGAGTGTAAAGTCCCGATGGAAAAGTTTGTAAAAGAAGGTCTTACCTTTGATGATGTGCTTCTTATCCCGGCCAAGTCTGAAATCCTTCCGAAGAATACCGACACCTCTACAATGCTGACAAAAAAGATAAAGCTCAATATCCCCCTTATGTCGGCAGGTATGGACACCGTTACAGAATCCAAGCTTGCGATAGCTATTGCAAGAGAGGGCGGCATAGGAATAATTCACAAGAATATGTCCATTGACAAGCAGGCAATGGAGGTAGATAAGGTAAAAAGGTCGGAGCATGGGGTCATCGTAGATCCTTTTCATCTTTCTCCCGACCATATAATAGCAGACGCCATGGAGCTGATGGAAAGGTACAGGATATCAGGAGTGCCCATAACTGATGAAAAGGGCAGACTGGTGGGAATTCTGACCAACAGGGATCTTCGTTTTGAAACTGAGTTTTCCAGGAGGATATCCGAGGTCATGACAAAGGATAACCTTATAACTGCGGCGGTAGGCACCAACCTGATGCAGGCGGAGCAGATACTGAAGAAGCACAAGATAGAAAAGCTGCCCCTTGTGGATGACAAAGGCTATCTCAAGGGCTTGATCACTATAAAGGATATAGAAAAGGCAATACAATACCCCAACTCTGCAAAGGACCAGGGGGGAAGGCTCATGGTCGGGGCTGCGGTGGGTGTGACCAATGATATGATTGAAAGAGTTGAAGCCCTGATGGCTTCAAAGGTCGATGTCGTAGTGATCGATACGGCTCATGGACATTCAAAGGGCGTGTCGGAAGCAGTGAAGAAGATAAAAAGCCGCTTCCCCGGACTGCAGGTAATAGCAGGAAATGTGGCTACTGCCGCTGCAACAAGGGAGCTTATCGAAGCAGGCGCGGATTCCATCAAGGTTGGTATAGGGCCTGGTTCTATATGTACTACCAGGGTAGTGACCGGCGTAGGCGTACCGCAGATAACGGCAGTATATGACTGTGCAGAGGAAGCAGATAAACACGGGATACCTGTAATAGCCGACGGAGGAGTAAAATACAGCGGGGACGTGGTAAAGGCCCTGGCCGCAGGAGCAAGCGTCGTAATGCTCGGCAGCCTGCTGGCAGGAACCGAGGAAAGCCCCGGAGATATGGAGATATACCAGGGAAGAAGCTTCAAGGTTTACAGGGGAATGGGCTCCCTGGGTGCCATGGCCTGCGGCAGCAGGGACAGGTATTTCCAGGAGGATTCAAAGAAGCTTGTACCTGAAGGGGTCGAAGGAAGGGTTCCCTATAAAGGGCCTCTGGCAGAGACAATATACCAGCTGGTGGGAGGACTCCGCTCAGGTATGGGCTACTGTGGAACAGCTTCCATAGAACAGCTGAGGAAGAATACACAGTTTATGAAGATCACCGCTGCCGGCCTGAGGGAAAGCCATCCCCACGATGTGAATATAACAAAGGAATCTCCAAACTACAGCCTGTAGAGAACCAGATAAATGGGTTCCGCAGAAAAATCAAACTACCAAGTAATCAAAGGAGAGTGCGAAATGTCCAAAAAAGAACTGGTGCTGATACTGGATTTCGGAGGTCAATACAACCAGCTTATTGCCCGGAGGGTAAGGGAAGCGAAGGTTTATTGCGAAGTAGTGCCGTATGACATAAGTGTTGATGATATAAAGAATAAGAGTCCCAAAGGTATAATTTTTACCGGAGGGCCTGCAAGTGTATACGAGGAGGGAGCGCCCAAGTGCGACCCGGGATTGTTTGAGCTCGGCATACCTGTCCTTGGTATCTGCTATGGGGCACAGCTGATGGCGTACATGATGGGCGGCAAGGTCGCAAGAGCAGATAAGAGAGAGTATGGAAAGACTCAGGTGAAGCTCGCCGAAGATGTACTTTTCAAGGAAGTATCTGAGGACAGCATTTGCTGGATGAGCCATACCTGCTATGTCGATACCCCTCCCACAGGCTTTGCTGTAACCGGAACAACAGAAACCTGCCCGGTAGCAGCCATGGGAAACAAGGCGAAAAAGCTCTACGGGGTCCAGTTC
>JAEXXN010000521.1 GCA_023405875.1 Bacillota bacterium
AACTGGATCCAACTGCCTGCTGAAGATGCTATATTGAGAGCAAAGCTTGATGAAATACAAGGCACAGACGATGGCTATATCGTTCTGAAAGCAGATGCCGGAATAAAATGCAAAATAGAAGATGACCTTGATGTTTTTGAATTAAATAATAAGCTGAATGAGCTCAAGGATCTGGATGCAAGTGTTTTAAAGGCAGTTTCCGAATATGAAATACTATCGCTTATGAGGATCATAGATATAGTTCTCAATAAAAAATATATCATATACGAAGATGTAACGGGTGAGGCGCAGTTGGGCTATAAGCTGTATAAGGAGCAGCAGCTCCCCTTCAGCATACCTGATTATCTTGTCAAATATATTGATTTTGAAGCAATAGGACATGAAACATGTATCCGGCAGGCAATACACATTATCCCTGAAATGCACATTGCGGAAAGAATAATATATGCAAACTGAATGAACAAAAATGGCTGAGGCTTTAATAAATGCCTTGGCCATTTTTATTTATCAGCACCATATGGCCGGGCCGCAGCACTGGTACCTGCCTGTTTGATTATCCGTTATCATGAGCTGCTGTAATATTTTTATTAAGTGTTTGTAATATAATATTAATGGAACAATTTACCTCAATTGATTATAATATAGCTATAAGGAAGCCAATTAATCAGAAAAGCGGATATTTACATATCAATATCCGGACCTTCAGTTGGCCAGAGACATCTTTGAATTTGCAGAGGCAGAAAAATAAAGGGAAAAATTTTAAGGAGGTAATAATACATATGAATAATAAAAAAATTCTATCTATTATCTTAGCATTTGTAATGATGTTTTCAACGGTCCCGACAGTATTTGCCGCAATCGGCTCGGATGCAAAAACTATCACCGCAATAGGGGTGCTGAGCGGCGACAGCGCAGCGGGCGTAACAGAAGAGTATCTCGCAAAGGAAACCACCAGGCTGCAGGCGGCTATAATGTACCTGAGGCTCCAGGGCAAGGAAGAGAAAGCACTTGCATATACCGGAACAGCTAACTTCAAGGATGCCGGCACAGTGGCATGGGCAGGGGGCAAAGCTGTAATGGCTTATCTTAAAGCAAATCCCCAGCTTGGCTGGATCGGTTCGGAAAACGGATACTTCAACCCCAATGATAGAATCACTGTAAGGCAGTATTACAAGGTAATGCTTGAAGCCCTTGGATATAAGCAGACAACAGCAGAGGAGGACGGAGATTTCGAATGGAAGGATGTCATGTCCTTTGCAGATTCAAAGGGATTGGATAATCTCTCAGAAAATATAAAATTTAAAAATAATGATTTGGCAATAGCTACAGTTGAAGCCTTAAAGGCAAAGGTAAAAGGCACCGATAAGACCCTGGCTGTCAAGCTGGTTGACTCGGGTCTGATAGATAAGTCGGCAGCAACCAAGGCAGGCTTGTATGGGGGAGCTGCTCCTTCTACGGGCGAAGCATCTGTTGATAAGGCTGTTGCCATTGGAAACACTGCTGTAGAAGTGATATTTGAGGATGATATTGATAAATCGGCTGCAAATGCCGACAGTTATTCAATAAAAGGACTTTCAGTAAGCTCCGCCGTTGTTACCGGCCCTGATACCGTATGGCTTGAAACCTCGGCTCAGAAGGCAGGTACACTTTATAATCTGACAGTCGGTAAAGAAAGTGTGAGCTTTACAGGTATCGGGAAATTGTCCGGGGGTCCTTCCATAGAAGATATAAAAAGTGAGGACGTTGAAGAGGTATTGATAACCTTCGATAAGAACGTTGATTATTCAACCGCGACAAACGCCTCCAATTATACCATCGACGGTATTGACATAATAAAAGCAGAGATTTCAAAGAGTAATGAAGTTGTATTGACTGTTGAAGGCCTTAAAGACAACACAAGCTACAAAGTAAAGGCGGAAAATATCAAATCCATTGACGGCGTATCCAAAAGGTCTTCCACAGACACCTTCAAGACTCGCTTTGACGACTCTGCTCCAAGGATAGATTCAACAAAAACAAAGGTAGAGACCAGCAATAGGATAATACTCTATTTCAATGAAAAAGTCACCGAAGAATCGGCGGAAGATCTGGATAATTATGTACTCAAGGTAAATAAGACAGACGGAGATGAGCTTGATATCGATTCGGTGACCTGGGACAGGGACGATGAAAACAATGTTGAGATAATCACTGAAAGCATGGAGAGAGGGGAGTCCTACAGGCTTATCGTAAACAATATCGCAGACCAGAGAAAATCACCCAATATAATGTCAAGATCAGATACCTGGAACTTTAAAGGCATCAGAGCAGATGATGATGAACCGCAATTGAGCCAGGTCACGGTAATTTCAAAGAACAAGCTTATCGTTGAGTTTACTGATGCCAGCAAGATAGATGAAGACAGTGTGACAGATACGAACAATTACACCTTTACAAAGGGTGACGAATCCCTTGATGTTGATGATGTAGAAATACTGGATAATAAGACAGGTACTTTAAGGGCGCTTGTTACAGTTGAGGACATGGAGGCAGGCAAGAAATACGAGCTGACGGTTACTGATATCGTCGATGAATTCGGCAATTCAATAGATGAAGCATCGAAGCCGGTAAATCCAAAGGTTGCTGACTTTGCTTCCGCCGCATTGGTTGATGTTAAGGTAAACAGCAAATCCTCGATTACCCTATCCTTCAGCAAGAAATTGGATGAAGCGTCAGCAGAGAATATAGGCAACTACAGCCTTGACGGCGGTATAGGCACGCCAATATCGGCAACCCTGAATGATGAGGGAACCAAGGTCGAGCTGAAGGTAAACGAACTCACCAATGGGGAAACCTATGATCTGACTATTGACGGAGTAATGGATCTTGCCGGAAACGTATTGAAGTTTACAAAGAAAGACATTCGTGCGGTTTCTGAAAGTAAATGGGATACTGAAGCACCCGAGCTGGAGGACGCATATGCTGAAAACATGTATGTTGCAGCATTGAGGTTCAATGAAGAGGTAAAATTTGCAGCAGATACCGAGCTATGGCTGACAGGCGGTGGGTACTCAAAAGCGTCGCCCCTTAAGCTGAAGGCAAAAACCCTCACTGAGGATGATACTGTAGTGGAATTCTCATTATTTGACGGGAGCAAGTGGGTAAAGCTGGCTGAAGATGCAGAATACACCGTAATAAGGGTAAATGCTGCTTCCGGTACAGGAATTACGGATATGGTAGGCAATAAATTCGTCATGACTGATGAGGATTTTTCCTTTGATGGTTCCGACGATACACCGGATTATGCTGAGGTTGAATCCATCAGCCAGGCCGATGGAAGCTCCTTTGAGGTAGAAATGACAAAGAACGTAAAATTCAGGCGTTCCGAACACATAAAAGCCGGAAAAGCTAATATCAATGGTTTCACAATCACCATCGACGATAATATAGTAACCTTCCAGGGAGCTATTGAAGATGGAAAGGAGTATATATTCGACCTGCCTGATTTCCTTATAGACGAACACGGCATGGCAGTCATCAACGATGAGGTTGACGACAACCCGAAAGTAAACAGGACTGTACTGGTGGGTGAGGAAACAGACGATGAGGAGCCATATATCGAAAATGTAGAAGCAATAAACAATATAACAGTAGAGATAGAATTCAGCGAAAAGATCGCTGCAGCGGATAAAGCATACTTTGAAATCAGAAATGAAGATACAGGGAAGAAACTGAGTATAGACGCTTTGAAAATAGACAAGGAAACAGTAACTCTTGTTCTTTCCACGCCTCTTGAGGGCAGATATGAGTATGAATTGAACATGGATGGGAATAAAGTAGCCGATTTTGCAGGGAACAAGGCAGATGAGGACTCGGTATATTTCAGCGGATCTGACCTTGCACCGGTGAAGTAGAAGCTCATATCATATGATGTATAAACGTATTTAATGCTATAGGTGCCAGGTATGCTGGTTATCAGGTCATTCACAGTTTTAACTTCCGTGGCCTGATAACCTTTGCACCTGGCACTTATAGCATTAATACAATAAACAATATTAGTAAACAATAAGTTGATGAGTCAGACAAACTGCACATAAAATAATAGGAGGAGTACAGATGAAGTTACAGGGTAAAGTTGCAATTGTAACCGGAGCCAGCGCCGGTATGGGAAGAGATATAGCACTGGCTTATTCCAGAGAAGGCGCTAAGGTGCTTGCCGTGGCCAGACGTGCAGAGCGTCTTGCCGAGCTTGTTGAAGAGGCAAAAAGTGCTGGCGGCCAAATCGTTGCTTTTGCAGCAGATATGGCGGACAAGGCGAAAGTGGAAGAAATGATCGATGAGGCCATCAAGGTATTTGGGAAGCTCGACATTCTGGTGAATAATGCAGGTATCATGGATGATATGGCCGGAGTGGGCGATGCCAGTGATGAGCTTTTTGAAAAAGTCTTCAAGGTCAACGTCATCGCGCCATTCGTTGCGATGCGTAAAGCAGTGAAATATTTCGAGACGGCAGGCGGAGGAGTCATTGTTAATGTTGCTTCCATCGGAGGCCTGTACGGGCATGTGGCAGGGGCAACCTATACGGCCAGCAAGCATGCGGTCGTGGGCCTGTCAAAGAACACAGGATATACTTATGCAACGAAAAACATCCGGTGCAACGTTATTTGTCCCGGAGCGATAGCAACGGAAATCGGAACTACTGAATCCATGAAGAACATTAACCAGGCAGGTGCTGCAAGATACGGCCTTGGCATGGCGATGAACCCGAGAATGGGCAAGGGCACTGAGATCGCTGCCGCTGCTATTTTCCTGGGCAGTGACGATTCCTCCTTTGTCAATGGAGAAACCCTCGTTGTTGACGGCGGCTGGTCGGCGTAATTCCAAGCCGTATGGTGCCAGGCACGACACCTGCAAGCAATTTTTAGCAATTAGCAGTCATACTATCGAGCATATACGCTATAACAAGCCTTTCCACCATATAAAAACTCGTCAATAACGGCGAGTTTTTTTATTGCCGCAGAGTGCTGCTGCCGCTGCCCGCAGGTACACATAATTAAGGAACGGCCTGCTCATACTATAATGAAGCGGCGGCAGACGCGCAAGCGGTAATAGGAGAGCTGATATTATGCAAAAAATAATTAAGTCGGTTATGGACTCATTGACATATAAGCCTGCAAAAACTGAAAGGTTTGAGCTGCTGGAGGACCCGCAGGAAAAGCCTGAACAGAAAAAGGGGCGTGAGTATCACAGCAGCAGCCCAATTGGGCAGGAGGCTTTGAAAAAACCATCCGGTGCCGATAAGAGGAATGCCGCAAAAAATGAAAATCAGGCAGAGAAGGAAATGGAGGACAGTGTAAGAATATCTGTAGCCCAGAATCTTGATAAATTGAAAAAGGAATTTAAAATACCTGTAAATGAGGATATATACATAAGGGAATTCAAAATATCTGAGGATACGAGAGCTGCGATAGCCTATATCGAGGGCATGGTAGACAGGATAATGATAAATGATTTCATCTTGCGGCCCATCATGACCTCCGAACGTCTTGCAGGCCTGGAGGAAGGCCGTGCTGTTGATTTTATATTTGATTATATTCTCTCTGCAAACAAGGTCAAAAGAACGGACAATTTTGTGAATGATGTAATAACCGACATGCTGAAGGGCTTTACTGTATTGTTCATAGACGGCTGCAGGGAATGTCTCCTGATCGACTGCAAGGGCTATGAAAAGAGAAGTATTGAAAAGCCTGCTACCGAAACTGTTATTAAAGGGGCGCAGGAGGCCTTTACTGAAAATATGAGGACGAATATCACGCTCGTCCGGCGGATCGTAAAAAACAAGAACCTTGTGAGTGAAATTATCCCTGTCCGCAGTACCAACAATTTGACCTGTGCGGTAATGTTCATCGACGGGATTGCCAATTCCAGGTTAATTGATGAAGTCAGACGCAGGATAAAGAGTATAGATACCGATATGGTTTCAAGCGACGGGATGCTGGAACAGCTTATAGAAGATAATCCTTTTTCTATTTTCCCACAGGTATTGAGCACCGAGCGTCCCGACAGAGCCGCTTCTTTTTTACTGGAGGGACAGGTTATTGTTGCCTCCGAGGGAAGCCCCTTTATGTTTGCAGTTCCGGTAACACTGTTTCATTTATATCATACTTCCGAAGATGCAAATTTGAAATGGCAGTTTGCCACTCTATTAAGGTTTATACGGATTTTAGGAATGCTTTCGTCGGTATTGCTTCCGGGGCTTTATCTTGCCGCTACACTGTATCACAGGGAAATGATACCTACCGAGCTGCTTGTAAGCATAGCAAGGGCAAAGGAGAGTATTCCCTTCCCGGGGCTGATAGAGGTATTGATTATGGAAATATCCTTTGAAGTTATCAGGGAAGCCGGAATAAGAGTTCCGGGGGTCATCGGTCCTACCCTAAGCATCATCGGCGCCTTGATCCTGGGGCAGGCGGCTGTTGCGGCAAACCTGGTCAGTCCGGTACTCATTATTATTGTTGCTGTTACCGGGCTTGGAAATTTTGCCATACCCAACTATTCATTTTCTACAAGCATCCGTATTTTACGCTTTTTATTTGTTTTTGTCGGTTGTATAGGGGGCTTTTACGGAATAGCCGCATGTATGACGATAATAATGGCAAATATGTGTAATTTGAAATCCTTTGGAGTACCGTTTCTGGCGCCTGTTGCCCCCCAAACCCGGCGCAGCTCCGATTTATTTGTGAGGAAGCCTGTATGGCAACAAAAAAAGCGGGCAGATTATTTGAATGTATCGGATGAACAACGTCAGCCGGAGGATGCACGGGGTTGGGAAAATGATACCGGGAGATATAAAAATGATTAAAGAAGGAAAATTCGGCGTCAGTGAGGCGGTATGTCTGACTACCATAACTATTACCGCAAAGGTATTTTATACGAGCCCTTCCCTGATTATAGACCTGCTTGCCACCTCAAGCTGGTACATGACCCTGATATCCGTTGCAACGGCAATGGTTGGTTTTACCTTTATTTATTTGCTGCTGAAGCGCTTTCCCGGGAAAAACATTGTAGAGATTTATAAAATTACCTTCGGAGGTTTTGTCGGCCCTGTTTTTTCCATGCTGCTCGCTTTATTCTTACTTCTTATATCCTTTGCAACCATCAGGGAATTTACTGATGTTTTGGGGGTATACGTGATGCCGAGAAGCTCAACAAATTATTTGCTTACCATATTCATAGCAGTTGCCTTTGTACTTTGCTTTTACGGTCTGGAATCGATCGCGCGGGTTTCAAGGGCATGCGGGTATCTCCTGCTGGCAGGCCTTGGAATAGTCTTGATACTTTCGTATCAAAATTATAATTTTGATTACCTCTTCCCTTTTTGGGGATATGGTATTGATAAGACCATCACTCACGGATTGATGAGGTCCTCTTCCTACGGGGAGGTCATCATACTTGCCGTTATTGCATCTTCCCTCCAGGGGGCGGAATATATAAAAAAAGCAGGCTATATAAGCCTGGGGATTTCAGGCGCTCTGATAGCCGGCACGCTTTTTGCGTATACTGTGACTTTTCCGTATACGGTAGGCTCTGAGATCACATCCATCATATACGAGCTGACTATGCAGATCGGCTTCGGAAGATTTGTACAGAGGCTGGACCCTATATTCCTGTTCGTGTGGGTAATAAGCTCATTTATTGCTGTTTCTGCTTTGTTGTACGGGTCTCTGAGTATTTATGCCAAAATATTTGATATTGATGATCTCAGGCCTTGCATCATGCCTTTTTTCATAATTGTTTTTTGCCTTACTTTATTGCCTAGGGATATAGTAACGGTTGTCAAAGGCTATATACAGAATATCCGCACCTATGGCTGGATAATTTTTTTCGCTATACCTCTTGCTGCCCTTATTACTGCAATCATACGAAGGAAGAAGGGAGGGATTGCCGGTGCGTAAGCTTATAACCGGCTTATTGACAGCAGCTTTTTTGCTTGCATCCTTGACCTCATGCAAGGATGCAATAGAAGTGGATGAACTTGTATATGTCGCTTCTATTGGAATAGACAGGGGTGTTTCAGATTATTGGCGGTTATCTATAAAATATCCTATCATGCGTCACAGCGGACAGGAGGAGCCGGACCAGGCGGGGAGCGGAAATAAAGGTGAAGGAAGCCAGTATGATGTTGTGACTATAGATGCCCCGTCCTTTTTTACGGGAGTGGATATGACTGACGCCAATATAGCAAGGCATCTCAACTTTCAACATGTGAAATTCATTGTAATATCCGAAGAGCTTGCCAGAAGCGGTTCGCTGAAAAAGTATCTTGCTCCCATTGTTCGTTTCCGCGAAATAAGAAGGACAGCGCATATATTGATATGCAAAAGCTCAGCGAAAGAATTCATGGAGAAAAACAAACCTCCCCTGGGGTCTTCCCTGACCAAAAATATGGAGGACTGGATCATACAGATGGAACATACCGGGTTTTATACAAAAACAACCCTAAAGGACTTTTACAATAAAATGAAATCTCCTTATCAGCAGCCCACAGCAATACTTGCGGCTGTGAATGAAGGAGACAAATTTATCGAGAACGGCCCGAAAGCAGATAAAGCTGTCAATGTAAAGTCGGAATATATCGCCGGACAGCTTCCGATGACCGGGGGAAATGATGTTGAGTTATTTGGCTGCGCTTTGTTTGACGGGGACAAAATGGTTGAGACCCTTGACGGATATGAAACCAGGCTTATGCTGATGGTAACAGGCGATTTCATCAATGGGAGCTTCACCGTTCCTGACCCGAAAATGAAGGATATGCTTATAGCTGTGAGGCTAAAAACAGAGAAAAAACCGGATATAAAGGTCGATTTGAGCGGGGAGGTTCCCAGGGTATCTGTCAGGTTAAGGCTGGAAGGGGAAATATTGGGGATGCAAAGCGAGCTGAACTATGAGGGGAAAGAACTGAAGCCTGTCTTGGAGAAGTCCATTGCCAGGGAGCTGAAACAGGATATTGATAAATTATTTGATAAATGCAAAAAAACAGGAGGAGATGTATTCGGCTTTGGCGGCATTGCAGCGCGGCAATTTGTCACAGTGGAGGAATGGGAGCAGTATAATTGGTTTAAGAATTTTGAAAATACAGAGATAAACACAACGGTGGAGTTGACAATCAATCGTTCGGGCACATTTATAAAGGCCTCTCCGGTCGTATCAACAGAAGGGGAAAAATAATGCAATATATAATACTGATTTTACTTTTACCCGCAGCAGCTTACGCCTTATCCTATGCCGGGTATAATTGGAGAAATAACAACAGGAAAGCAGCCTTCGGATTAGTTCTCATGGTTATTGCAGCAGGCATGCTTTCTGTTGCGCTTGCATTAAGGCAGCTATTTTAAAATTTCTTTCTCCTTCAGCATATTAAGCAGCTTCATAAGGGGGGTAACATCCTTAAGCAAATCAAGTTTGGTGTCGTTGTCGCAGACTTTACTGGCAAACTGCTGAATCAATTTCACGTTCAGGTTTTTGATCGCAAGATCGAAATCCTTATCCTCGAGATGCTCCAAGAAGCGTCTGAAAATGAGCGAGTGCTTATAATTTTCAAACAACGGCTTTGTGAGCTCATTATAATCTCCAAGCCCGCAAATGTCATATGCGCTGTACACACCCGTCAGGATGGAGGTAAACTGCCCGAAGCCCAAGCCGGGAGAGACTGCGCCGAAGCAGTTGCCGGCAAAATAGGTGTTATCAATTTTAGGCCTGTTGCATATTCCCACCATATATCTTGTGAATTGAAACTTGTCGGTAATTCTGAACTCCTGGTCGAGATCCCGTGTTACTATACTATAGAACCGGTCCCACATTTCGTTGATGTCCAGCTTTGTGTTGGAGGGATAGTCCGGATAAAGCATGACGATGTTTGCCTCTTTATCGGAATAGGGGATCAGCCAGCCGTAGCCTTTGGGCATCACTTCATAATTAAACCAGGCATGGGGCATATCCGCCTGAAATTCTCCCTCTATTGTCACGCCCCGGGCTGAGACGCTGAGGTCGCTTCTGAAATTCCCCAAATGCGAAGCGTAATCAGCATCTCCCGTTGCCAGAACGACTGCGTCAAAATTCCTGCAAAGCTCTTCATATTTGTGCTGGGAATTGTATGTGATCGGAGTCTTTACCTGGTTTTTAAGCTGGACCTCATAGGAATCCTTTTGCCGCCCCCTGATATTTAAATATCCGATTTTTCCACTGATGAAGCCCGTTTCATTTTTTGAGTGGATGATAATTTTGTGAACCTCCGAAGTGGGCTTCAACTTGATTCCGAATTGTTCCCTGAGATAAGGCAGGCAATCCTTCACCGGGCTGTTGAGAAGATGGAACATGCTTTCTCCGTTGACAAACCGGTCGCCGACACAAGATCTTTTTTCAAAAATAACCGGGGTTATCGAATGTTTTTCCAGTGTTATCGCGCAGGAAAGTCCTGACA
>JAEXXN010000033.1 GCA_023405875.1 Bacillota bacterium
GTCATCAGGTTCTATGACCTCTCCGCTTCCCGATATAACAAGTAATGTATCGTTATCAAGAGCGATAAGCATTGCTTCAAGATTTCTAAGCACCTTATCGCTTCTCCATTCTTTTGCTAATTCAACAGCAGCTCTTTTCAGATTGCCGCTGTGCTGCTCCAGCTTCTCTTCCAATCTTTCCGATAAGGTAAAGGCATCAGAAACCGAGCCTGCAAAACCCACTATCACCTTACCCCCGAATAATCGTCTGACCTTTCGTGCCGTTGCTTTGATAATTGTACTCTGGCTCAAGGTCACCTGTCCGTCTCCGGCTATGGCACCTTTGCCGTTTCTTTTGACTGCTACTATTGTTGTCCCATGAAACATATTAATCCTCCAAATACTTTCCTGTCCCGTAAGTGTTATAATATTCATAAAAGTCAAAAAACTCACTAAATTTAATATAGCACAAGAGTTTTTATATTTCAACCGTTAGAGCCGTGAATCGGTAAATTTTTCTAGATCTCCGAGGGCTCTCTCGGCATAATAACTGCTCTTTTCCTTCTTGTTTTTTATCCTGTGCTCCGGCTGTGGAAAAATCCCGAAATTCACATTCATTGGTTGAAAGTTTTTGCTTGTGGCATCTGTAATATAGCGGCATAAAGCTCCGTGAGCCGTCGTATCCGGAAATACAACAGGCTCCAATCCCTTAAAAGCTCTGGCCATGTTAATTCCTGCAACCAGCCCCGAAGACGCCGACTCAACATAACCTTCAACACCTGTCACCTGGCCTGCGAAAAAAAGCCTGTCGTTATTGTGGAATTGAAGGGTGGGCCTCATGACCTTGGGTGAATTTATATATGTGTTCCTGTGCATGACCCCGTATCTTGCAAACTCTGCATTTTCCAACCCCGGTATCATACTGAAGACTCTTTTCTGCTCACCCCATTTAAGGTGAGTCTGAAAACCTACTATATTATATAGAGTACCTTCCCGGTTGTCCTGCCGTAGCTGTACTACTGCGTATGGCTGCTTTCCTGTTGCGGGGTCAATGAGGCCTACAGGCTTGAGGGGACCGAAAAGCAAGGTTTGGGACCCTCTCTTTGCCATTGTCTCTACCGGCATACAGCCTTCAAAGACTATTTCCTTTTCAAAGCTCTTTCGGGGAGCAACCTCTGCGTTTACCAGCTCATGATGGAATAGCTTATACTCTTCCTCATTCATTGGGCAGTTGATATAATCGCTGTCTCCCTTATCGTAGCGGGATGCCTTGAAAACCTTCTCAGTATTTATTGAATCATAGGCTACTATCGGAGCAGCAGCATCATAGAAGTACAAATAGTCATTGTCCGTCAGCCTGCCGATGCTTGCAGAAAGCTTTTCCGAAGTAAGAGGGCCTGTCGCCACTATCACATAGCCCTCCTGGGGTATTTCCAATACCTCTTCCCTGACTATTTCAATATTCGGATTACTGCCGATCCTGTCTGTTATTTCCTGGGAAAAGCCTTCCCTGTCAACAGCCAATGCCCCTCCGGCGGGAAGTGCCTTGGCATCTGCACACTCCATTATCAGAGAGCCTAGCCTTCGCATCTCTTCCTTCAACAGGCCTACTGCATTCTCCAGCTGATTGGAGCGCAGCGAATTGCTGCATACCAACTCTCCCAATTTATCGGTATGATGCGCGGGAGTATTGTTCACAGGCCTCATTTCATAAAGCCTGACCTTTATTCCTCTTTTGGCAAGCTGCCATGCCGCTTCACTTCCGGCAAGCCCGCCCCCTATAACTGTAACATAGTCCTTCAAGCTATTCCACCTTCCAAATACTTCGCGAAAATCATTTTACATTGCAATTCCACTTTCGCGTAAATATTTTCCTTAATCTCATAGAATTCGCGCTGTACCTGGTAGTTTGTAACGCTTCAATTATGTAGTTTTATTCAAAGCGTTACAAAGCTACTTCCTTGATTTTGTGGTCGCAGACCACATGTGGAATACCCTAACCGCGTTCTATCTGTCCTCTGCCTTTTTCATATAACCGCAGGCTTCATTTGTGCATTTATAATCAGTACCCTTTTTGGTGAGCTTTTTGACCATCAGGCTCCCGCATTCGGGACATCTTTCTGCAATAGGCTCATCCCAGCTGACAAAGTCGCACTCGGGATATTTGTTGCAGCCGTAGAACTTCCTGCCCTTTTTGGTTTTCCGCACTATAAGCTCTCCGGAGCACTTGGGGCAGTCTATACCGGTGCTTTCTACTATTGCCTTGGTATTTCTGCACTGGGGAAAGCCGGGGCAGGCAAGGAACTTGCCGAAGCGTCCCTGCTTGTATACCATGTTTCTTCCGCAAAGCTCGCAGATCACGTCACTTACTTCATCCTGTATCTCTATCTTCCCGACCTTTTCTTCCGCACTGCTCAGAGTTATAGCAAAGGGATGATAGAATTCTCTTATGACCTGCACCCATTCCTTTTCTCCCTCTTCTATCTGATCAAGCTTGCTCTCCATGTTTGCCGTAAATTCAACATCTACAATATCTGAAAAGAACTCTATCATAATCCCCGTTATCTTTTCACCCAAATCGGTAGGTACAAGGAATTTTTTCTCTCTAATGACATAGCCTCTGGCAAGTATTGTCGATATTATCGGCGCATAGGTGCTCGGCCTGCCTATTCCCTTTTCCTCCAGCGTCCTTACCAGAGTTGCCTCGGTATATCTCAGCGGAGGCTCTGTAAAATGCTGCTTGTGCTCCAGCTTTTTAAGCTTCAGCTGCTGTCCCTCGGTAAGCTGCGGAAGAGAAATCTCTCCCTCCTCATCAGTATCATCACTGCCCTCTATGTAAATGCTCATAAAGCCTGCAAATCTCATTATACTTCCGTAGGATTTAAAAAGATATTCATTAGCTTCGATATCCACTGTAACAGTATCAAAAACTGCAGCCTGCATCTGACTTGCCACAAATCTTTCCCATATAAGCTTGTAAAGCTTATACTGGTCTTTTTCGATTGAATCCTTGATCTGCTCCGGTTCTCTGTATATTGACGAAGGCCTTATTGCTTCATGGGCATCCTGCACCTTCTTGCCCGGCTTGGCCTGCTTCACTTCTCCACCCAGGTAGTTCTTTCCGTATTTTTCGGTTATATATTGCGCTGCATCCTTTTTCGCCTCTTCAGATACCCTTGTGGAGTCGGTCCTTATATATGTAACGAGTCCCAGGGTACCCTCGCCCTTTATATCAACACCCTCATAAAGCTGCTGGGCTACCATCATTGTCTTTTTGGTAGTAAACCCAAGCTTTCTGTATGCCTCCTGCTGAAGCGTACTTGTAATGAACGGATTGGGTGCATTTCTTTTCTTCTCACCCTTTTTTATCTTTTTTACGTTGTACTTTGCATCCTTAAGCTCTTCAAGTATCCTGCCCATCTCTCGCTCGCTGGAGATCTCCAGCTTTTGGTTCTCTGTACCGTAAAACTTTGCATCAAAATTCTTCTTGGAATCAGGATCATTCAGCTTGGCGATCAAAGACCAGTATTCCTTGGGTACAAAGGCTCTGATTTCATTTTCCCTATCGCAGATAACCTTTACAGCCACTGACTGAACTCTTCCTGCACTAAGGCCCTTCTTTACCTTCTTCCACAGCAGCGGGCTGATCTTGTAGCCCACAAGCCTGTCAAGCACCCTTCTGGCCTGCTGGGCATCTATTACATTGAAATTCAGCTTCCTGGGATTTTTCAATGCGTTAGTGACTGCTGTTTTGGTTATCTCGTTAAATTCGATCCTTGACACATTTTTCGTATCCAGGTTCAATATGTTTGCCAGATGCCAGGAAATGGCCTCCCCCTCCCTGTCAGGGTCGGTAGCCAGGAAAATCCTGTCACAGTTCTTTGCTTCCTTGCGCAGCTTCTCTGTGATTTCCCCCTTGCCTCTTATTGTTATATACTTAGGTTGAAAATCCTTCTCTATATCAATCCCCAACTGACTTTTCGGCAGATCCCTGATATGCCCCATAGATG
>JAEXXN010000034.1 GCA_023405875.1 Bacillota bacterium
ATGTGTGGGCCCGGGATATTACTGAAGTTCAGGAACTCAATTTCCGCGATGCTGCCGATGCCGGGAGTCATCTGCAATATCTGCTCGCCATTGATGGCAGGTACTGCTGCATGGGTCTTTTCATCAATCCTCATGGCTATTGTACCGCCGGTAAATATTATGATTATTTTTTTCATCTGTACCCTCCCTGAATAATAGAATAATAATTGCAATTATATATTTGAAGGTGTAAAAATAATTAATTATATACTCCAGAATTATTATATTATAGCTTCAGTTTTTATACAATTCAAAAATAAACGAGGTATACGATTGTATACCTCGCGTAATATAAATTTACAGGCTTGTATTCATTATCTGAAGATCACTTACAATTTTGATCCTGGTTACTTCAGGGTCTTCGGTTCCCTGTACATACAGCTTTGCTGCCTTTAATGCGTTGACGTAGTCAACGATTTCCTGTGTTATTATCTCGCCGGGACATAGTATCGGTATCCCGGGAGGATAAGCCATGAGGAATTCTGCGCTTATAAGACCTACACTGTCATTGATAGGTATGGATATTGTCAGGCTGTTGAAGGCATCCCTGGGAGTAAGGACGCTCTCGGGAATATTGGGTATATCAAGTACTTCAGCCTTTTTGATTATCTTGCAGCATTCTTCGGCGCTTATCTCTTCAAGAGCGCTTATAAGCTTGTCGACGCTTTCCTTTGTATCTCCGAAGGAGAATACACAGAGAACATTATAAAGGTCGGACATTTCAGGCTGTATGAAATATTTCTCGGTAAGGATCTCCTCAAGGTCGTGGCCCGAAAGGCCAAGCTCCCTGGAGGTAATAGTTATCTTTGTCGGATCAAAGCCGTAGGCGCCCTCTTTTTCAAGGACTTCTTCACCGAAACAGTATAAGCCGTGAATTTTGTTGATTCTTTCCCTGGCATACCTGGCCAATTCTATTGCATCATCTATAAGCTCTTTGCCTTCTGTAGCCAACTGCATCCTGGCACAATCCAGAGAAGCCAGGAGCACATATGAGGGACTGGTTGTCTGGAGCAGGCTCATAACTGTTTTTACCCTGTTGACATCAACGAGCCCCTTCCTGACATGCAGCAAAGAGCTTTGAGTCATAGAGCCTACGATCTTATGCGTGCTCTGGGCACATATATCTGCACCGGCATCCATAGCCGATATCGGAAGCTTGCTGTTGAAATGCAGGTGCGGTCCGTGAGCTTCGTCGACTATAAGGGGTATTTCATATTCATGCACTATTTTTACAATCTGCGCTATATCGGTTGATACACCGTAATATGTCGGATTCACAATAAGGACAGCCTTAGCGTCCGGATTCTGCTCCAGAGTCCTTTTCACTGTTTCCGGTGTTACATTGAGTGCAAGTCCGACTTTTGTGTCAATTTCGGGATGCATGTACACAGGAGTAGCACCGCTGAGTATTATTCCTGCAGTTATTGATTTATGAACGTTTCTGGGAATAATTATCTTGTCTCCCTGGTTTACAACGCTCATAATCATTGCCTGTATGGCACCGGAGGTTCCGTGTATCGAAAAGAAAGTGTGATCTGCATTATATGCATCGGCAGCAAGCTCCTGCGCTTCCTTGATTACGCCTGTCGGCTTGTGAAGGCTGTCAACCTGATGAAAAACCGTTACATCTATCGATAAAACGTTCGTACCCACAAAATCTCTGAATTTTTTAACCATTCCCTGGCCTTTCTTGTGGCCTGGAACATGAAACGGAATGGTATTGTTGTTGTAGTATTCCATTAGGGCATCAAACATAGGGGTTTTGGTCTGATCTAACTTGTACATTTTTACACCTTCCTTTCGGATAATAGAATTTTAATTTGTGTAAATAAAAAAAGCCTGGAACTTCGATGCAATAAGTTCCGGCTTTTGCAGAGCGATTTTTAGTTTTTATTATTTAAATGCCAAATTCATTATAGGGCAAACAAATATAAAATACAATAGGTTTTCTTTAAAATATTTTATAAAAATACATCAATATTTTTTTAACGCCCGAGCACTTGCTGAATCATGTGCCCCAATGAATTAGCAACTATCCTTCAAGGGGGTGAAATGGATAAATTTGCAGAAATTGCGAATTATTATATAGCTTGTTTCGCCAGCAGCTCCTTCACATATTTCGGAAGTACGAAGCAGGCCTTGTGAAGCTCCCTGTGATAATATTTCGTATCAAATTCAGGAATCGTATTTGCAGCTACAGCTTCAGGGTCATATTTTTTTGATCCCATCGTGAAGCTCCAATATACCCCGGGATAGGTAGGTATGGCTGCCATGTAAAGCTTTGTAACGGGGAATACCTTATCAATGTCGTCAAATACCTGCTTAACTACCTGGGGAAGGTAAAAAGGCGTTTCTGTCTGAGCGACAAATATTCCATCCTCTGTGAGGCAATCATACAGGGATTTATAGAAATTTACGTTGAAAAGACCTTCGGCAGCTCCGAAAGGATCGGTGGAATCCACGATAATTATATCAAATTCGTTCTTGCGGTCCAGTACATATTTGATACCGTCTCCAATAAATACCTCGGCACGCGGATCATCAAGGCCGCAGCTTATTTCCGGGAGGTATTTTCTGGAAAGCTCAACTACTCTTTCATCAATTTCGCAGAGGACAACCTTTTCAACAGATTCATGCTTCAATAACTCTCTTATTGCACCTCCGTCCCCGCCGCCTACCACCAGGACTTTTTTGGGGCTGCGGTGGGTGAAGAGAGGAACATGGGTTATCATTTCATGATATACATATTCATCACGTATCGTTGTCTGGACAATACCGTCCAGCAGAAGCATCCGTCCAAATTCATGGGTATCGATTATTGCAAGCTCCTGATATTTTGTTTTTTCAGTATGGAGGGTCTCCCTGACCCTATA
>JAEXXN010000226.1 GCA_023405875.1 Bacillota bacterium
CTTTATAGTAATAAGAAATATAATGTCACTGGGTGCTTCGACTTTAGAAGCAGTATATTTTCCGTCCTATACTGCCATAAGCAGGGTTAATATAGGAAACTTTCTGCAAAGGCTTGAAATTTCGGTAGCAATAGAATTTATACTTTGCTGCTATATAAAGATAAGCATATGCCTGCTTGCTGCGACCAAAGGAGTTTCAAAGCTCTTCGGCCATAAGGATTACAGATTCCTGGTAACACCCATGGGGCTTTTAATGGCTAACTTTGCATATCTGGTATATGACAGCATTATGGAAATGTTTGAGTGGGCCCAGGAGATATGGCCTTACTATGCCTTTCCGTTCCAGGTAATATTTCCGTTGATCATATTGATCGCAATTGAAATAAAGGCATGGCTTCATAAAAATAAGGAAAAAACGGAAGAAGAAGCCCGGGTGTAGTAATACCAAGGCTTAGTCTTTAAATAATCCTCCAAACATTTTGCTGCTTACATTAGGAAAGAAAAGAAAGATTATAAGGAGCAAAACCCACCAGTTGTCATTCAATACCAATCCTCTTACAGTATTACTGACACCTCCCAACAGCTCTCCAACCGGAAGCGCCGGGGCTTTAAAAGCTGCAGGAGCTGCGGGCTTGAACGAGTTTAATGCCGACAGGATACCCTGCAGCGATGGAAGCGCAGGCACAGGAGCCGGAATCGGAGCCGGAACAGCTGCCGGCGGAGCAGGGGGCAGTGGGTTATATCTGGATGAATGTCTGCGGCTCATATTAAGGACTCCCTTCAGAGTTATAGGCTTTTGAACAAACCTTTAATTCCATAATATGATACTTTGTCTTTTTAGTTACTATTGATATAAAAAAGGCTTCCATTAAAGCATATTAACAGCAAAGGAAGCTTTTTGAAACTATGGAGGTCAAGCGGAATGCTAAGGTAATTTACACTTACTTATTCGTTATAAAATATAAAAAGGAGAGTTGAAAACTCTCCTTATATTAGAATCTGGTCCTTGTTGTAGTTGTTGTTCCAGCCATGCTTCTTTCAGCTGTTTCAATCAATCTTTTAACCATCTGTCCGCCTATTCTTCCGGCATCCTTTGCGGTTATATCGCCATTGTAGCCTTCTTTCAGGTTAACACCAACCTCTGATGCTATTTCATATTTAAATCTATCAAGTGCGGCTGTTGCCTGAGGTACTACCTTCTGATTGCTTCTTGCCATGTGTATTCACCTCCCTATTATGTTTGCAAGTACTATGTATTATAACAAGATTTCAATGAGGGTTTTTGCAGACTTGCAAAAACCTACCCGAGCGTTTCAACGAGGTGGGATATACGCTCACCGCCTGTTGAACAACGAAATGGGTATCCGTCGCCTCCTATAAGAGGTGGGGACATCTTTAGCCTCGTTATAAGCTAATTGTTATCAGCTTAATATTATTTTGCTTTTGCAGCCGAAAATTAACCCAAGAAATTTTTGCCTAATCTGGTGTTTCGGTTCTTCAATAATCTACCTCAAAATCCATCACAAGATAACTGGATAAATGCAAATAATAATATTGCCATGATAAATGGCAATAAATTTGAAAGGAGATAACTGATGACAAGAATAAAAATTTCAAAGAGTACCATTTGTGCTGCAGTAGTAATATGCACAGCGATATTTTCGGGATTTACGGTATCTGCGGATAAGGATATGACTTCGGACGCTACCTTGTGCAGTTCTGCCGGAATAGCTGTACAGGATCATAAGCAGTATCTTGAGGAAGCAGTAATAAAGCTTATGGAGGAAGGAAAGCTATCCAGGGATAAAGTGGAAAAAATACTGGAATACAAGAAGCTGAGAGCAGGGGAAGCAAAGGACCTAAATAAAAATGACAAGAACCAGCGTAAAAAAGGAAGTCTGCTGCGAGACCTGACGCACGACGGGATAATAACTGAAGCTGAAGCTCAGGCTATAAAGGAAAAGCTGAAGGAAATGAAGGATGCAAGGCTTGAGGGAGGGCTTCAGGGCCTGGTAGACAAAGGTGTGCTTACCGGTAAGGATATAGATAATATAAGAGACTATATGGTAAAAGCAAGGGAAGAACGAGAGGCACAGATGGAAAAAATCCGGACAATGACCCCGGAAGAAAAGAAAGAGTACTTTGAGAACGCCAAAAAAGACAGGAAGGACATAATTGAGAAAATGGTTGAGGATAAGGTAATAACCAGACAGCAGGCAGAAGAGATAAAAAAGGCGATACCTGAGCTGAATAGGTCCAAAAATAAGAAAGCAGATTAGTATAATGTAAAGCCCTTGTTTTTACAAGGGCTTTTTTTTCACTAGTACTAGGTCAAAGGCAGGTCTATCCGGAAAACTGCGCCGGACTCAGAATTATAAGCAGATATCCTCCCGTTATGCTTTTCAATGACATTCTTGCTGATTGCAAGACCAAGACCAAAGTTGCCGTCAATACCCTTATAGAATCTTTCAAATATATTCGGCAGCTCATCAGTCTGAAAGCCTGGTCCATCATCCGAAATGGTGATTCTTACAATCCTTTCTTCAACAAGCTCAGAGCTTATACTAACTATGCTTTTGGCATAACGAAGACAATTGCTGATTATATTGTTGAAGGCTCTTGTTACCTTTTCTTCATCCACTGTGGTCAAGACCTCTTTTTCCGGCAGATTGAGTTTTAAAGCAATATTGTTATTGGCAGCAATCACATTCATACGTTCGGCACAGCTGCGCAGCAGTTCATTAATATCCAGCCTGTTAAGGCAGTAGCTTTCCTCTATTGCATCCAACCTGGACAGATATAGCAGGTTTTCAACCAGTTGTGCCAGTCGTTTGGATTCGTCTATTATTATATCCGCAGAATCGGTGCTGTCGGTTACACCATATTTTATCCCTTCAGCGTAGCTCTGAATAGACATCAATGGAGTCCTGAACTCATGGGATGCGTTCTGAAGAAATGTCTTCTGAGCTTTGTCATAGGTTTCAAGCTTTTCAGACATTATATTGAAATTGCTGACCAGCTCCTGCAGCTCATCATATACAGGTACCTGGATCTTAGTTCCGAACTTGATCTCCGCAATATCCCTGATATGCTTATTCAGAGAGGAGAAAGGCTCAGAGACCTTTTTCGATATTATTGATGAAAAAAACACTATGATCAAAGCAGAGATAACAAGTATAGCAAGGAGTATTATATTGATTGCGGTTTGAAGCTGGTTGATCTGCTCCAGACTTGAATAAATTACTATCCAGCCCAGGCCGAAGGTGTTTTTTTCTGAAACATGCTTTATCAAAGCAATATATTCTATTCCCGAAAGGCTGAAATTCAGATAGTTGGCTTTTTTCAGATCCGTTAATTCGCTGACCTCGGCGGTTATTTTGTTTAACAGCTCGTCGGAGGTATTTGAATACTCCTTCGGTAAGGGGTTGATTACAGCTTTGCTGCTGTCAAGCAGGATATAGTTTGCATTCAATACCGACAGGGGCTCCCTCAGAGATCTGTCCAGCATAAAATAGTATCTGAAGGCGGAATTGTCAACCCTCTCCTCTTCTTTTATCTCCCTGGGTGCCGGAGGCGGAGGAGGTACCCTTTTGTCCTCCTTAAAAAAATCGAGACCTCTCTTCAAAGCCGTATCCTCAGTACGGAAAGCTATTCTGTCCAATTGTCCGATGATTTCCTTTTCAATATAGACACGGATGGTGACGTTAAAAATTACTGCAACCAATGCAATAAGCATAATTATTACAATAAGGTTATACTTGAATATTCTCCATTTGATTGTATTACTCTTCATATACATATAATCATTCTCCATCCACCAAACGGAAGCCGAAGCCCCATACTGTTTCTATTTTCAACTGTGACCCGGAGTCTGAAAGCTTCTTTCTGATCCTTTTTACCATGTCGTCGGTAGCTCTGGTCTCTACTTCGTTTTCAAAGCCCCAGACCTTGTCCAGAAGCTCGCTCCGGCTGACCGCCCTATCCTTATTAACCGCCAGATAATATAACAGGGAAAACTCCATTCCGGTAAGTCCTATATCAAGGCCACCAATTTCCGCCCGCTTTGAATTATGATTTATTGTAATATCGGAAACCCTCAATACTTCAACAATGCCTGCCTGAGCCTTATCCAGTTCAATCCTCCTGAATATGCTCCTGATGCGGGCGATCAGCTCCATCGGGCTGAAGGGCTTGGTCAGGTAGTCATCACAGCCAAGGGTCAGTCCTGCTATTTTATCCGGCTCGGTATCCTTGGCGGATACTATTATAATGGGAACACCGCTCGCCTGACGGACCTGTGAGCAAAGGGAGTAGCCATCGATCCCCGGCATCATAATATCTATAATAAGCATATCGGCAGGCTTGGCGTGAAAGGCGTCAAGTATTGACTGCCCATTGGCGAAGGTTTCAACGGCATAACCTTCCCTGACCAGGAAGGACTTGATAATATTCAGGATATTCACCTCGTCATCGGCAATATATATCAACTTTTTTTCCATGTACATTCACCTCTATATATTTCACAAAAACCGTTCTACATATATAATTCAGGTTCAGCGCAAATATTTCCATGCTTTCATTGAATTCGCGCCATGCATTGATGTATCAATATAAATTAATTTTATCATGAATATTACATAATTACATATATAAAAAGCTCTTGCTTTAATTTTGCCACAGTTCTGCGGAGATTTTAAGCTGCCTTAATGAGTAGAATAAAATCACAGCAGGTGTGTCACATCTGAAATGAAGAATACATAAAAGAAGGAGTGTTACAGTATGTTTGGAAAAGTTAACGGCAAGAAGTTGGCGGGGCTTATTCTCGCAGGTGTTATTACTATTTCGGGAGCTACGGCGGCATTTGCAGCGGACCAGAGTAGTGTACAGCCCGTTGCAGGCCGGAACAAACCTGCCGCCAGGATGGATTTCTCAAAAATGTCTGCTGCTATAGAAGCAGCAATTGAAAAGCTGGTAACAGCAGGCACCATTACACAGGCACAAGCGGACGCAGTATTGAAGATATATACACCTGCCGAGCGGAAGGGTATCCCTGACGGTGAAAGAAAGAACTCTATCGCCGGGCTGGTAACGGCGGGTACAATCACCCAGGCACAGGCTGATGCAATAAATGCGGCGGTCAAGGCAGGCAGAGAGTCCAAGAAGTCTGCAGAGACAGTAGTAGCTGAGCTGGTAACAGCAGGTACGATAACACAGGTACAAGCAGATGCTGTGGCCAAAGTATTTACACCGGTCGATCGGAAGCTTGCCCCTGACGGTGAAAGAAAGAACACCATTGCCGGGCTGGTAACGGCAGGTACAATCACCCAGGCACAGGCTGATGCGATCAATACGGCAGTCAAGACAGGAAGAGAAGCTAAGAAAACTTCAGAGGCAGTATTGACGGAACTGGTAACAGCAGGTACAATAACTCAGGCTCAAGCGGATGAAGTTGCCAAGGTGTTTGCACCGGGTGAGAGAAAAGATGTAGCTGATAAAGCAAGGAAGAATCCTGTAGCTGAATTAGTAACGGCAGGGACAATAACTCAGGCACAGGTTGATGCAATCAATGCTGCAATAAAAGCCGGAAGGGAAGCAAAGGGGTCTACAGAGGATGTATTGAAAGAGCTGGTGGCAGCAGGTACGATAACACAGGCCCAAGCGGATGCAGTAGCCAAAGTGTTCACACCTGGAGAAAGAAAAGGTATGACTGATAAAGTAAACAAGAACCCTATAGCTG
>JAEXXN010000117.1 GCA_023405875.1 Bacillota bacterium
CCTCAGAAGCTGAACAGGGAATACAAGTATTTGAATCCGCAGCTGCTTGAGGAGTTCATTACTAAAGCATCGGAAAGATGCATAAGCATATTAGTAATATGAGGATTTGATTTGGGGGAGAAAATGAAGTATAAAGGCTATGTATTGTTAGGAATAACAGTATTACTTTTCAGCACATTGGAAGTGGTTACAAGCACTCTGAAGGATCTGATAAATCCGCTGCAGCTGACGTTTCTTAGATTTCTTATCGGGGGAATTGTTTTGTTACCCATAGTAATCAGGAAAAAAGAGAAGCTGCAGCAGAAGGATTTATTATTTTTTTTGGCTCTGGGAATACTTAATATATTGATAAGCATGGGCAGCCTGCAGCTTGCAGTAAATATGGGAAAGGCATCGACAGCAGCAATTCTGATAAGCTCAAACCCGATATTCGTACTGCTTTTTTCATCGATACTGCTGAAGGAAAAGGTCACTATGGACAGGATAGCCTGCATATTGTTCGGTATAGCCGGCATTACCCTTATAATACTTAAAGGGAATACCGGGGGAGATACTGCTGCGAGCCTCATCCTTGGAATAATTGCCTCTCTTACCTTCGGACTGTATACCGTACTCGGGAAGCTGAAGTCGGAGGGTATAAGCAGTATAACAATGATCTGCTTTTCTTCGATTTTCGGCAGCCTGATGTATGTGCCCATACTGCTTTTTAACGGCATTCCTTTAGTTGCGCTTCCCCAGGGGACCTTCATAAAGGTCATGTATCTGGGAGTATTTCTTTCAGGAATAGCATACATTACATACATGGAGGCTCTGAAGCGTCTGACCGCAAGCAAGGGCGCAATGGTATTCTTTCTGAAGCCTGTGATAGCCTCATTACTTGCAATGATATTCCTGGGTGAGGCGCTGAGCCTCAAAACAGCGGCGGGGATGCTGCTTGTGCTTGCAGGGCTATTCATTAACTTTTTCAGTATGAACTTCAAAAAGGGAAAGCAGGGGATGGCATTTGAAGAATCAGGAACTGAAAGCCTTAAATAAGGTTTGCGGCAGCAAATTACAGGAGCATTTCAGGGATGAGGTACAGCCGGTTTTTGGTGACGGCAATCCGGATTCGAAGATAGTGCTGGTAGGAGAAGCACCGGGAAAGACAGAGGTGGAGCTGGGGCGGCCTTTTGTAGGGCAGGCCGGCAAAAACCTTGAAGAGTTCATAACAATACTGGGAATTATCCGTGAGGACTTGTATATCACCAACGTTGTAAAGTTCAGGCCGATAAAGCTGAATCCGGATACAGGCAGGGAGTCCAACAGACCCCCCACCAGGGAAGAAATAAAGCTATCCACCGATTTCATAGAGCAGGAGCTTTCCATAATAAGACCTGCGCTTGTTGTCAGCCTGGGAAATGTCGCTCTGCGATGCATTCTCAAGGATGACAAAATAACTATAGGAATGGTGCACGGGTCTCCCATCAATGTAAAATTTGCCAGTGCAGAGTTTGTGTTATTTCCTTTGTATCATCCTGCAAGCATTATCTACAACAGGGCACTGAGGGATGTGTACCTGCAAGACCTGCACAAACTCAGAGATCACATAAATAATTACAATCTTGCATAAAGGGACCGCTTGTAAAAAATAACATTTCCATATGAAAGCTTTTTCAAAATGTACAGAGAATGTTCAGAGGGCTCTGCTAAAATAATAAAGCAGTTCGTCATGAACATTCTATTTCATTAGGAAAAAGGTGCGATATGGAAAAGCTTAAGTCCCGCAGGATACTTATTTTATATAGCTCTATCATAATTGTAGGATTGACTGTAAGCTTTACTTTGTTTTATATTTTTTCGAGCTTTGACAATAATGCGTTAAGAATATTACCGGAAAGCCTTTCAGACGGGAAGAACGACCCAAGCTACAGAATTCTGAATTATTCCACCACCGGGCATACCGTTTTCAGGACGAATATAAGAAAAACAGACTTGGAAAAGGTGGGGGAAGGCAATTATGCCATACTGGTTGACCGGCTGAATTGCCAGGCCTTCGGCGTGTATTTAAACGGTACTTTTTTAGGCTCGGTAGGAGATATGCAGGATGCGTTCAGCAGTATCCGGAACTCAGTGAACTGCTTTTATATAGATAAAGCTGCTTTGCTGCGGGATAACGAGCTGAGCTTGGAGATCAGCAGCTTGTACGATATAGGCCGGTCTTCAGCTCCAATATATATTGTTGACAGCGCTGATCTGAACAAATATCTAGGCAGAGCGGAGTTTTTTACCGGGGGTATCAATTTAATCAGTATAGGCTTGACGACCTTCAGCAGTATTATTGTATTTATCCTTTTTTTGATTTCAAGACCAAGAAAGGCTTCGTACCTTTTTTTCTCCTTTTCACTTTTAGCTATATCAATATTCACATGGGATTATACTGCATTTTACAGCTTGCCCTTCAGCTACATCACATATAAGAAATTGATATTCACGGCTCTCTATCTTTCAATAGCAGCCGCATCAATGGGAATATATAAGCTATTCCGTAATAAGACTGACAGGATCATGGCGGTAGTGACCCTTTCGGGGATGCTGCTGGTTGTGCTTTTCTCAAAAGATATGGTAACCTTTAAAAAAAGCTGTGATTATTACAGCTTTATGATTGCTGCCAACGCATTGAGCTGGATGTATACAACAT
>JAEXXN010000163.1 GCA_023405875.1 Bacillota bacterium
GTCTTTAACAGAGTCAATCGTGTTATAGGTGCTTTCAATCCTGTCCTGCAATGAACTTATCTTTGCTAAGGAATATAATTGTAAAACTATCAATACAGCAATTAAAATATACGATGTTTGCTTTTTCATTTTCTCTTTATCCTCCTACGCATGTATAAATAATTCGAAGTTCAAGCCAGCTCTGCAAATTTCTGCTTTATCTTATGTCTATTTTATCACAGTACGCAATTCTACGCTTTGAAAAGCGCAAGGTCACGATTGACGATTTGTTCGAGGAAATAATAAGAGGCAGGTACTGAGCCTGATATGCCAGATACCTGCCTTTTCATTTACCCTATTTCTTCAAGGAACCAAGTATGCCGCGGATGAGAGTTCTTCCAACCTCTCTGCCTATGGAGCCCACAACATTGTCCGCTGCCCTTTCCATAAGAGTCTTTCTGTTGGAGGTACGGGTTTTTTCTCTTCTGGCTTCCCGTTCTCGCTCCTTTTCTTCCTTTTCCTGCTGCTTCAGCCGCTCCTTTTCCTCCTTCTGCTGCTGTTTTTCTCTTTCTATGCGCTCCTTTTCAGCAGCTTGGACATTCTGCTCCTCAAGCACCTTCGCCTGAAGCATTTCATAGGCTGATTCCCTGTCAACGGCTGCATCATATTTGCCGCTCATAGGTGAAGCATTGATGATGCGCAGGCGTGCAAAATCGTCAATGGTTCCGAATTTGCTCTGGGGAGGCAGTATCAGGCTACGCTCCACAATTCCCGGAATCCCCTCGGAATCCAGGCATGAAACCAAAGCCTCCCCTGTCCCCAGGGCTGTTATGGCAGCTTCGGTATCAAAGGCCGGGTTGGTACGGAAGGTCTCGGCTGCCGCTCTGACGGTCTTCTGCTCTGCAGGGGTATAAGCCCTGAGTGCATGCTGTACACGGTTTCCCAGCTGTCCCAGTACATCCTGGGGCAAATCCATCGGATTCTGTGTTATAAAATAGACCCCGACACCTTTTGAGCGTATCAGCCTTACCACCTGCTCAATTTTCTGAAGCAGGGCCTTTGGCGTATCTTCAAACAAAAGATGGGCCTCATCAAAGAAGAACACCAGCTTGGGCTTACTTACATCTCCTGTTTCGGGAAGTGTTTCAAAAAGCTCGGAAAGCATCCACAATAAGAAAGTGGAATACAATGCAGGACTATGGAAAAGCTCTGAGCAATGAAGGATATTTATCACTCCACGTCCCTCTGTGCCGGTTCTCATCCAGTCATGTATATCAAGGGCAGGCTCTCCGAAAAAGCTTGCTCCACCCTGATCCTCCAGCACAAGCAGGCTTCGCTGGATGGCCCCTATGCTCTGGGCTGCAATATTGCCGTACAGCAGGGTAAAATCCTTTGCGTTGTCGCCCACATATTTCAGCATGGCGCGCAGATCCTTCAGATCCAGAAGCAGCATACCCTTTTCATCAGCTACACGGAATACTATATTCAGTACTCCCTCCTGTGTATCATTAAGTCCAAGCAGTCTGGAAAGCAGCAACGATCCCATTTCAGAGACAGTTGTGCGTACCGGATGCCCGCTTTTCCCGAAAACATCCCAGAAGCACACAGGATAAGCTTTATAAGCAAAATCTGTTATTCCAAGCTGTGCAATTCTTTCCGCCATCCCGGGGTTATCACTGCCCTGCTCCGAAAGCCCTGCCAGGTCCCCCTTAATATCTGTAAGAAAAACCGGAACTCCCATATCACTGAAGGCTTCAGCCATTACCTTCAGGGTAACGGTTTTTCCGGTTCCGGTAGCTCCCGCTATAAGTCCATGCCGATTGGCCATATTGGGCAAAAGATAGACCGGTCTGTCACCTTTTGCAATCCATACTTTATTATCAGAGTACATCCTCTTCACTCCTCCATCATGTTTTTATAAAAATCAAAGGAAAAGCACCTTTGCCATTATACTAACAGAAGGCGTCCCCCTTGTAAATATATGCCATACCGGCGCCATTTCTATTCTTAACACATCAATTATACATATTTATGCATTAATATGTATAATTGATGCATAAATATTACATAGTTTTTATTGCATAATTACTCATGTAATTGTATAATATTTAAATAATAAGTATAAAGAGGTGATTTGTATGATAAAGGTCGGTATTGTCGGTTCAACAGGTTACGCAGGTTATCAGCTTTCAGTAATATTATCTCAGCATAAAAATGTATCTATAGTATTTCTATCATCTCATAATTATTCTAACATGAGATTAAGTGACGTTTATGGGAATCTGGGCGGTATCTTGGAGAAGGTTTGCATAGATATGCAAGAGGTAGAGGATAAGCTTTCAGCTATCGATATATTATTTCTCGCACTTCCCCACGGTCAATCCTTCGATCTGGTACATAAAGCCCTGGCCTCCGGCGTAAAGGTTATTGACCTTAGTGCAGACTACAGGCTCCATAATAACGGTGATTATGAAAAATGGTACGGTATGGAACATAAGCTGCCGGACAGCCTGGAAACTGCTGTTTACGGCCTGCCCGAAACAAACCGTAAAAGTATTTTAAACTCAAGCCTGGTGGCAAACCCCGGATGTTATCCTACGGCAAGTATTCTCGCACTGGCTCCTTTGATCCATTCAGGCCTCCTGGATAATTCGTCGATCATTATCGATGCAAAATCCGGCGTGTCCGGGGCCGGCAGAAGCACCAGCGTTTCAACTATGTTCTGTGAGTGCAGCGAATCTGTCAAAGCATATAATATAGCAACCCACAGGCATACACCGGAAATCGAGCAGCAGCTTTCCGAGCTGGCAGGGGATAATATAGTCCTCAGCTTCACACCTCATCTTGTGCCTATGAGCAGAGGCTTGCTGGCAACCTGTTACGGAAGCCTGAAGAAAAGTACGACCCAGAAGGAAGTATACGAGCTGTATAAGAGCTTTTATAAAAACGAAGGGTTTATACGGGTTACGGAAAACCTGCCTGAAACAAGGCATGTAAGGAACTCAAATATCTGCGATATTGGAGTCAGGGTCGATGAGCGTACGAACAGGGTAGTGGCGGTAGGCGCAATAGATAATCTGATAAAGGGCGCCGCCGGGCAGGCAGTCCAGAATATGAACATCCTCTGCGGCTTCTATGAGCATGCGGGATTGGACATGATACCCAACATATTGTAAGGAACGCTGGAAATGATATGCTTTTAAATGAAAACGTGCTATAATGTTAGATAGTTCTAACCGATACGCAAGCAATTCTTGTTATAAAACCGGGTATAGAGCTTCGTCCAAGGAAGTGGGTGAGGTAAATTTGAAATTCTTAGTATATGGCGCGGGAGCGATCGGCAGCATCTTTGCGGGAAAGCTTTCGGCGGCGGGATATGATGTCACCGTCCTGGCCCGCGGCAAGAGGTATGATGAGCTGGTAGGAAACGGCATTATATTGCAGGATGCATACTCTCATAAAAGAGAAAATCACACAGTCAGGGTTATCAGCCGTCTTAAAGCGAACGAAAGCTATGACTATGTTCTGGTCGTCATGCAGAAAACCCAGGTTGCCGATGTCCTTCCCAGCCTCTCAAAAAACAAATCTCCCAATATTGTTTTTATCGTAAATAACTGCCTTGGATACAGCGAATGGGCCGGTGCAATCGGCGAGGACAGACTGATGCTGGGCTTTCCTTCCGCCGGAGGAGAGCGTAACAACGGTGTGGTTACATATTTTATAGGTAAAGGCTTATCCCGTCTGTTTCAGACCACAACCTTCGCCGAGTACCGGGGACACAGCTCACAGCGGTTAAAAATGCTTGTGACAGCCTTCAATAAGGCAGGGGTCCCTTCGGTAACCTGCAGCAACATGGACGCATGGCAGAAGACACACGTGTCGATTGTCACAAGCATCGGAAACGCGCTATACAAACACGGCTCCAACAATTATGCCCTTGCAGGATCAAAGGAAGACCTTATATTGATGGCAGGCAGCTTGAAGGAAGGCTTCCGCGTCCTAAAAAAACTCGGAGTTCCGGTAACACCTTCAAAGCTGGGGTATTTCAAGCTGCCGGATCTGCTTCTGGCAGTCCCTTTCGGTTTTATTATGAATACAAGGATGGCGGAGGTTGCCATGGCAAAGCATA
>JAEXXN010000178.1 GCA_023405875.1 Bacillota bacterium
CAATCACACCGGATATTAAAAATATGATGCTTACCAGCTGATTTATGCCGTAGGAAGCTATTTTCACATTGGCCAGATTATCGGGAGAAATCAGCCTGTGCTCTATAATAAACAATATGGATATAACAGCCAGCCCAAGGAAATAAATAGTCCCAAGCTGCGGGCTCAAAATCCCTACGATAATCAGTAAAACCACAGTAATTGCATGAAAGGCTGCGGCGATCCGAAGCGCATTTTTCACTCCGAAGCGCACAGCCATTGAATGCACACCATTAGCAGTATCAAAGTCATAATCCTGGGAGCCGTATATAACATCAAAGCCCGCTACCCACAGGGTGTTGGCCGCTCCCATAAAAAGAGGCAGCCAGTCAAGCCTTCCTGCTACTGCCAGCCAGGCACCGACAGGCGCGGCGGCGGAGGTTATTCCCAGGACCAAATGGCAGGCCCAGGTAAACCTCTTGGTATAGGAGTATATAACCAGCAGAAACAATGCAACGGGAGAAAGCAGTAGGCACAGCGGGTTAAGCATTGCTGCCGCAATAACCATTACAATGAAGCAGAACACTGAAAATATTATAACCTCTTTTTTCTTGATCAAGCCTTGGGGCAGCTGTCTTGTCGCAGTGCGGGGATTCCTGGCGTCTATCTCCGCATCAATGACCCTGTTTATTGCATTGGCGCCGGTCCGGGCGCCCATAAATGCAACCAGGATCCAAAATATAATATTGGCCGAAGGCAGCCCGTTGCTTACCAGAAGCATTGAGATAAGGGCAAAGGACAAGGAGAAAATGGTATGCGAGAACATAACAAGCGTACCATAGTCATGGAATTTCTTTACCAGTTTATTCAATACCATATTCAGCCCATCTCCCGGATACAAGCTTTTTAATATCCTCAGTCATCTCTATATCGTCGGGCCATTCCCTTGTATGTCCTTCACTGGGCCACTTTTTTGTAGCATCTATACCCATCCTGTGCCCGTAGTGAGGCAGGTCCGATGCGTGGTCAAGAGCATCCAGGGGCCCTTCCGATATAACCACATCTCTTTTGGCATCTATGTTGTTGAATACCTTCCAGGCTACCGTAGATAAGTCCTGGGGGCTTACATTGGCGTCAACCACTATTATCATTTTGGTATACATCATTTGACCCATTCCCCATAAGGAATTCATGATCTTTTTTGCATGTCCCGGGAAGCGTTTGTTAATGGAAACAATTACACAGTTATGGAAAACTCCCTCCAGAGGGAAGTTAAAATCAACTATTTCAGGATGCTGCATTTTGAGAAGGGGAAGGAATATCCTCTCTGTAGCCTTTCCCATGTAGCAATCCTCCATTGGCGGCTTGCCCACTATAGTTGTAGGATATACCGGCTTCTTCTTATGGGTGATGCAGGTAACATGGAAAACCGGATAGTAATCTGTCAGAGAGTAATAGCCTGTATGATCTCCGAAGGGGCCTTCCAGCCTCAGGTCCTCATTGACATCCACATAGCCCTCTATAACAAACTCTGCATCTGCCGGCACATATAATTCATTGGTAATGGACTTTACCAGCATAACCGGAGCTTTCCTCAAATATCCTGCAAACATCATCTCGTCAATCATTTTGGGAAGAGGTGCTGTTGCCGCATATGTAATTGCAGGATCACAGCCTAAAACAACAGAGACAGGCATCCTTCCTCCCAGCTTTTTATATTTGTCATATATTTCCCTTCCGTCCTTATGCAGGTGCCAATGCATGCCGGTGGTGTTTTTATCATATACCTGAAGCCTATACATTCCCACATTCTGAATGTGCGTCTCCGGGTCCTTGGTTATTACCAGGGGCAGGGTTATGAATCTTCCTCCATCCCCGGGCCAGCACTTCAAAACCGGCAGGGTAGACAGATCGGGGTCTTCTTCTATAACCTCCTGGCAGGCACCCTTTGCAGGCAGCTTTATTGGAAATACCGCAGTCATTCTGGCCAGCTTGGGGAGAGCCTGAACCTTTTTCATTAAGCCAAGATAGTTGGACATATCAATGAATTCCTCGATACCTTCTCCGATGTCATCCAGCTTTTCCACACCCAGTGCCATACTCATCCTTTCATAGGTGCCCATTGCATTGATAAGTACAGGATAGGGAGAGCCCTTTACTTTTTCGAATAAAAGCGCGGGGCCGTACTTTTTTGATACCCGGTCCGCTATTTCAGTTATTTCCAGCTCTGAATCAACCTCTGCATTTATTCTTTTAAGCAAGCCCTTTTCATCCAGCTGCTTGATAAAATCCTGCAAATCTTTATAAGCCATTTTTACCTCCTATATGTAAAAACATCAATGATAATTACTATCAAAATTCTATCACAAATTGAACCTTGACGCAAAATTGATTATTCAAATGGAAAATTCCCTGGAAGAACTATTCTCTCCCAAGGAATTACTTTTTCATAACCTGTTATTACAGATACAACACGTATCTGAACATCATCCAGAAGTGGCAGAAGCTCCCGTAAAGTACGAAAATATGAAACACTTCGTGGAAACCGAATACCTTTGATTTCAACCTGGGCCACTTCGTTCCGTAAATAACCCCACCGATGGTATACAGCAAGCCTCCGGCCACCAGCCACCCCATGGCTGCTGCAGGCATTGTCCTCAGCAAGGGAACAAAGGCTATTACAATCAACCAGCCCATTATAAGATAAAACAGGGTATACAGCCACCTGGGCGCATTGAACCAAAGCAGCTTCAGTACGATTCCAGCCATGGCGATCCCCCATATGCTTATAAGGATGCTCCAGCCCCAGCCTCCCCTTAATGGAATAAGGCATACCGGGGTATATGTACCTGCTATAAGCACATAAATCATCATATGGTCTATCTTTCGGAGCAGCACAGAGCTTTTTTCCGACACCACAAGCAGATGATACAAGCTGCTGGCGGTATACAGCAGTATCATGCTTGCTCCGAATATTGAGAAGGAAACGATATGCCATACCGTTCCGTCAGTGACGGCATACCGCACCAGAAAACAAAGGCCTATAACCGATAGCACCGCTCCCAGAAGATGCGAAAACCCGCTGACAGGGTCTTTTACTTTGATACTCATTGTCTCACTCCTTAAAAATTGATATCGCACCTGATGCTGTATCAATAAGTTTACATTTTTACCCACGTAGTTTTAATTACTACATGATGTTATGTTTATATTGTATACCAACATGCGCATATATTCAATATATATATTAAACATTTTTTATCGAGATATTCGCATATCATTTTTTTCTGCCTCACACCTGATTGTTATATGTCATGGAAAGGTATGGTATAATATATGGTAGACAAGACCTTGTCAAGGCGGCTTTCAGATATGCGCAATGCATTTCAGGCCTTGATCTGAAAAATTGGCAGTGAGGTGATACAGGTGGACTTCAATAGGGATTCCCTTTTTAAAATAATCGGAGAGCTTGCCCAGGGCGGTGATATAAGCATTGCGGATATTCCCGACATAGAGCTTTATATGGACCAGGTCACTACCTTCATGGACAACAAGCTCAGGTACCATAAAAGGACCTTGAAGGATAAGATACTTACCAAGACAATGATAAACAACTATACAAAATCAAAAATACTGCTGCCTTCAAAGAACAAGAGGTATGACAGGCAGCATATGATCCTTTTGATCCTTATTTATTATTTGAAACAGATCCTGTCTATCAACGACATCAGCATACTTTTCACACCCCTGTTCAAAAACATGAGCTCCTCACAGGATGATATGGAGTACCTGGGCAGCCTGTACAACTCCTTCCTGCAGCTTAAGGAGCACAGTACAAGCGAGCTTAAGGACATACTGTCCGGGAAGCTGGAGCTCATTGCTTCCAAAGCGGACGCCTTCCCGGAGGAATCAAGGGAAACAACAAGGATACTGCTGACTGTGCTGATGCTGGTGGCAACCGCAAGCATCCAGAAAAGCATAGCGGAAAAAATAATCGATGATTATCTGCAAAAAAAATGAAGCAAATTAATGCTTCATTTTTTTATATGCTCATGGTTTCTCACATGATCCATGCAGTATTCATAATCTCCCTCACATTCGGGACAATACCTGAAATCCATATTGGGGTCATCCTTTTCAGTCTTGCCGCAGATGGTGCATCTATGTATGGTAAAGTCCCTGGGAAGCTCGGCCTTGAACCTTCTCCTGTTGTTGTACACCTGCCTGTTGGTTTTGGTGCTGTTTATAATATCCTTTCCGAAAAACAGAAAATAATTGAGTATTGAGACTACAGCAACCAGCTTGGTGGACATATCTCCAACCAATACGGTAAACGCAATATAAGCCCAGTTGAACATTGCCAGATATTTCACCTTCACCGGCAGCACAAAAAACAGAAGCAGCTGATAATCGGGATATATCCTGGCAAATGCCAGAAATAACGACAGGTTCAGGTATAAGGCTGTGGCCCCATAGCCTGTTATAAAAGCCGCTATTGTCGTACCCAGCATCCCCGTCAGATAAAACACATTGAATTTGAAGCTCCCCCATTCACGCTCCAGTGCAGTTCCAATCATATAATAGAAATAAAGTATGAACATTATCCACAGCATTGATGAAGTAGGCGGGATAAATATATAGGTAATCAGCCTCCAGACCTCTCCCCTGAGCACAAGCCCCGGTATGAGCATCAGCTTTCCTACGACAAATCCGCTTCTGTCAAAATACGATAAGGCATATACCACTCCTGTAATACCTACGATATATGCCATCAGGTTCTTTATTGCAAATCTCCCAAATCTTCTCTCCAGCTTATTGATCCACATCTGTAGTATTTTCCTCCTGCAATTCTTGATTTTATCAGCTATACAAGCCTTATCATAAGATAATCCCCACGCTCCTCAAATCCAAGAGCTTTATATGCATTCAATGCGGGAGTATTCTGCTTGTTAACCACAAGGGTCGGCAGCTTGCCCCTCCCGCTGATCCTCTCGCACAGCTCGGATACCACTGCTTTTCCGTAGCCCTTTCCTCGCTCCTCAGTAAGAGTATATACCGCTCCTATCTGGTTTGTGTTGAGGGTAACCGCTTGTATGCAGGCCTGAGCCAGCAGCCTGCCTTCAGACCTTAATACGATAAACTCCTCTTCTTCGCTTTTCTGTGACAGAAGCAGACTTGTACCTTCCAGGGTCCGCTCCGCATCAAAGCCGTGAAGATAGGCATCCCTTACAAAACTCAGTACCTCGGGGGAATCATCCCTGGGAACATCTATAAACTCCGCACCCTCAAGCTTGAAGGGCTTTAGCTCAAAATTAACATGGTAGCTGCATTCCTCAAAGCCCCTTATTACTTTATTAAGCTTTATCATTTCAAAAACCGGCCTGATGATCCGGTCCGCTCCCAGAAGCATGCTGAATCTTTTCATCAGCATCAACTGGGCGAAGTACGGAAGCGCCTCAAAAGCTTCGTAATGTACGAAGCAGTTTCCCATGTTATAGAATGCAATGACCCCCTGGAGGGTATCACCTTTGAAATAACCGAAATACTCTCCGCAGCGAAGCATATTTCTTCTGTTCATGATACCGAACTGCTCGGCATTTCCTATTAAGAAGGCTGCTTCCTCCTCGTTCCTTAACAAATAATCAAATAAAACAGGCTTATCGCATTCGTTCTGCTGCCTGAGCAAAACGCATCACCCCTGACGGCCCCGAATCGGCCAACGAATTATTCCACATGATATATTTATATTCCTGACAGTTCTATTCGGTTACGGGCTGCTTTTGCCCCGGCACACATTATTTACGGACTTGATGCATTCTTAAAGTATAGCCGGATACCATTTCACTTTTCTGTATTTCAGGCAAGCTTACTATTTCCATTGACAACCCTTATTCTACAGTATATCTTTAACTGCCGCCCACAAAGCATCACAAAGCTCTTCATCAGTGAAATCCATTCCAAAGTCTATAAATTGCTCAATATCCCTTCCGACTCCGGCTTGATTCCTTTCCTTGCTAAAGTCGGCATAGAAGCTGCCATTGCCATATCCGCACTTTTTGAGTATCTCAAACATCTGCCCAATGGTAAGAAGCGGTATACAATCACTTTTGTTGTATATATCAGGCCTCTCATATTCAAATACAAAATCCTCTTCATTGAACTCGTCAAAATTGATCTCTTCTGCATTTTCCTCTTCCTCTGCCGCTCCCTCCTGCTCCTTCATACTCCTGAGCGCCTCAAGGTTTACCAGTGTCATATTGTAGCCTGCCCTTGCCTCTTTTATATTCACATGTCCTACAACAAAGTCAAATATATCATACTTGTTGTTCTCTGCATCCATGCAGAGGAAGCCTGCTGCCGCGTCATACCTTTGCGGTTCCCAAAGGTCATTGAGCCTGTCCCTCTGATATTCGGTGAGCCCTGTAAGGTCTTCAAGTGTTATTCTCTGTTTCATGATACGCCTCCTTAGTACATTATTTTTATTTATTGCTAATAATCCAGCCGCAGGTATTTTTCATACTTGCTGCTGTCTTGTTCTTTTCTTCCCGAGGTATAAAACTCTATTTTCCCCTTTCCGCAAGCCCTCAGGCCCCTGTTTTCCAGCAGGGCTTTCAGGCGGTTTGCAGTACCCAGGTTGCCGTCTATTACGTCAACGTCCTGGGGCAATATCAGCTTGAAATGCTTCCGGAAAAATACAAAATGTGTACAGCCCAGTACAACGGCAGCATATTCCTTCAGGTTGTATCTGGAAAACTCATCCAATAAATATGGGATAACAGCATCTTCATCAAAAATGAAGCGTTCAGCAAACTCAACCAAGCCGGGAAGTGCATGGAGATCCACAATATCCTCCGAATCCAGACTGAGAACCAGGTCATGAAGCTTCTTTTCCCTGACTGTAATAGGCGTCGCCAATACGAGCACCCTCCTGTCGTCGGCCTTTGCCACCGCAGGCTTTACAGCCGGCTCCATACCTATTATCGGAAAGCCGTATCTGTCCCTCAGGTCGTTTATTGCTATACTGGTCGCGGTGTTACAGGCCACTATCAAAGCCTCTGCTCCCTGTGCCGCAAAAAAATCAGCAGCATCAAAAATATATCGCCTGACCTCCTCCTTTGGTTTTGTCCCGTAAGGCACATGCTCTGTGTCCGCATAATATATATAATCTTCCCCGGGCAGCAATCCGACAGCTTCCTTAAGCACAGTCAGTCCCCCCACCCCGGAATCAAAAATACCGATACTCATTATTATCTCCTCAAATCCTGTGAAATTAAATTACAGTCTTATTATAGTATTCCCAAGAAAAATATAGAACATATATAATTATTTTCCGTATGGAGGTCAGATATTATACAGTCCCCAGGCGCTTCTTGCCAGCAATACCGCCCCGCTTACAATAAGAAGATATATCGTCGCCTTTCTGACCGTCTCCTCCTTAAGGCCTGTATCTACTTTTGTACCGATATACATACCAAGTACCACCGCAGGTAAGATAAAGGCAGTGAAGCGTATTATCTCTGCTGTCATTATTCCCGCTGCGATATACCAGACAAGCCTGAAAATATTATCGACCAGGAACAGGCTGCAAAGGTTGGCCCTGAACTGGCTCCTGTCGGTACTTGTCCTGCTTATATAAGCCACAAGGAAAGCACTGATCCCATACATGCCGGCCAGCACTCCCGATACCAGGCCGACTATTACAAGAAATCCCCTGTTTACTTTGACCTCGCCCTCCTGCACAGGCTTCCTGTACAGCATCTCAATTCCAAGAGCGACAATAACAACTCCGAGAACCGACTTCAGAACAAGGTCATTCCCCGTCTTCAGCAGCAGTATTCCCGGTATTACCCCTGCAAGCAGCATGAGGGACAGGGGAGCTATAGTCCTGTAATTTATGCTCCTTCTGTTTTTCCAGACAAGATAAGCATTTGTCGGTATGCTGATAAGCAGGTCTACCGGTGTTGTGAACCTGTTGGATGCCACAAAGGAAAAAAGCGGAGCCATCACCAGAGTATTCCCGAAGCCGGTGATCCCCTTTATAAAAAAAGCAATGAAAACAACCAGAAACAAATATATATTCTCAATCAATCAATATTACCTTCTCTCTCCGTTTCCTGCCGTGGGGACACGCATAGAGGCACATTCCGCAGACATAGAGCTTTCCCGAGGAGGTCAGAGCTTCAAAATACTCTTCGCATTTATGAGCATCAAATCGCATTTCCCTCGGCTCAGACTCAAGGAAGCCTCTTCCCTTTATGGCCTTTGCAGGGCAAATATCAGCGCAGGCGGTACAGCCCCCGCATTTTGGCTCCAATATACCCTTCCCGGTAGGCTGAAGAGGGGCATCAGTCAGTATAGATACCCACCTTACCCGGGGTCCGTTATCCGGAGTGACCAGAAGGCAATTCTTTCCTATCCAGCCGAAGCCGCAGAGCCTCGCCCCCAGCTTGTGGGAAAAAGCACCGCATATCTTTTCATGATCTATTGTTCCTGAGGCCGGGATAGGAAGCACCCTGTAACCCTTATCCTGTAAAAGGCCGGCAGCGGCTGAAGCAGCGAGGTCCAGCCTCTGATTTATAACATCATAAGCAAAGGTCTTATAGCTTAGGGCTGCATTGTATATCTGCTCTCTATAAGGCAGCTGATCCACGATTTCATTCGGTAAGGCAACACCCATGGTTATACAATAGGGATAATTTCCTATACCGACTCCCGCCTGGTCAATTACGGAGTGCTCAATGGCCGACAGGTCGGCTACTCCGAAGTATGTCACCATATGATTGCCGGCAAGCTTTTTAAGTTCTTCATTCATGCTGACCAATCCGCCCCCTATATATATTCTATATTCAATTATATATAACAAGTGCTTATTAACACAACAAGTTTCTGGTCTTTAATGGCGTTAATAGTACAACAATGTAAAATGCTTTTCGCAAAAGATATAGCTCCCGGCTTTTGTGTAACCATATCTGCGCTGAAACATAATATGAAATTAGCGGATATTTCAAGGAGGAGTCATATATGTCGGAATATCTTTCACAATTCAGCCTCATATATCTGGGAATAATAGCGAGCCTTTGCGCCGGGCTGGCTACCGGAATAGGCTCAATACCGATATTTTTTACAAGAAAAATATCCAAGAAGGTCCTTGATCTTCTGCTGGGTGCAGCTGCAGGGGTAATGCTTGCTGCTACCTCCTTCAGCCTTATCGTCCCTGCAATCGAAAAGGGCGGCGGGGGGGTAAGCGGCGCAACCATAGCACTGATAGGTATATTATGCGGCGGATTTTTCATCGATTTCATAGATAAATTCTTTCCTGATACCAACCTGTTGGCCAACGCATTAAACGGTAACGGTCATAACGGAGTCAGCGTAAATCCCTCCCCCAACAGCACTTACAACCCCAAGCTCAGGAAAGTGTGGCTGTTTGTCCTTGCAATAACAGTACATAACTTCCCTGAAGGTATGGCTGTAGGTGTCGGCTTTGGAGACGGCGACATAATGAACGGCCTTAGCCTGGCTATCGGAATAGGGCTTCAGAACCTTCCGGAAGGCCTGGCTGTGGCTCTGCCGCTTCTGAGAGAGAAGTTTTCAAAAGGCAAAGCCTTTTTTGTAGCCCTGTGCACAGGCCTGGTAGAGCCCATAGGGGGACTCCTGGGGGTTGCGCTTGTACAGATATCCAGGCCGCTGCTGCCCTTTGCCCTGGCCTTTGCTGCCGGAGCAATGCTTTTTGTAATCAGCCATGAGATAATACCTGAAACCCAGAATCAGGAGGGCCATTCCAAGCTGGCCACCCACGCCCTGCTGGTGGGCTTTGTGGTAATGATGTTCCTGGACAACACTCTGGGGTAAAAATGTAATATATCTCGGCTCCTGCGCCATAGCCATAAGCCTTTGGAATATTTTATATCCCGTATATTTTGTTTGTCCTTTAATCAATGCTATAATTGAATTGTACAAAAGCATTGAAAGGAGTAATAGGATGATTAGCAGGGTAAAGGTGAATCTGGAAGCTGTTGAGGCCATGCTTTATTTCTGGCAGGCAGTCAACGACAGGGAAAATATATCTGAAATGTTTATTTACGATATTGCGGCCATGCCCGGCCTGGCACTTGCATATGAGGAGGAATTCAACGAGGAATCTGTCCGAAGAGCACTCAGTGCCATAAAGAACAGGGAGATATTCTCCAGGAGCAGCAAAAAAGAAGGGCGTTTCTACAGCAACAACCTCTGGATGATGGAGGACCTGAGCTATACAAATTCAATGGTAGCTCCGGTCAAGAAGCTCAACCTGGAATTCCTTGCAGCAGAGCTGAACTCCAGCCATCCTGATTCAAAATATGACGAGCTTGAAGTAATTTTTGCACCCTTGCATGTCGACGAATATCTTATAAAGGATAACAAGCTGGTAATCAACTTCTTCAAGGTAAAACCTACAGAGAATGAAACCCTTATAGGGGATATTGAAATAAAGGAATACCTTAAGGAAAAGCTGGAGGAATTACTGTCAACGTAAATGTATTGAGGAACGACACGGGGGTCGTTCCCTATGGATTAAAAAGCCTGTGTTGCCGTATTGTTATGCGGGGCACAGGCTTTTTAATCCATCATCAGATCACACCGGATTCCAGGATGGAAAATGTAACATTATCGCAGTCAATTTCCGCCATGGCACCATAGGGCAACGTAATAATCGGTGAGGTATGGCCGAAATTCATGTTGCAGAGAACCGGCAGGTCATGCAGCTTCAGTTCCTCTCTTACAACCTTCACAATTACCTTGTTATACTCTTCGTAATACTTGTTGTCATAAGGCTTTCCGAAGATTATCCCTTTAGCTCCGCTTAATATGCCTTGTGAACCGTAGTTCCTCAGCCAATATTCAAAATATGCAGGCTCTGGCTTATCCTCAGAGGTCTCAAAAAACAGTATGGAATCCTTCCAGCAATCTGCATCAGGCCATAGCTCAGTGCCCTTCAACATCTCCAGGACATCTATGCAGCCACCTATCAGCCTGCCTTTTACAATACCGCTTCCCTGGAGGAGCTCATAGCCGGAATTGGGCTTCAGCTCCCTCCTGGTAGTCCAATTCTTCTCCTCCCATTCCAGATACTCGCTGGTCCAGCCCGGTGACGGCTCAATTCTTCCTATGGCCGAGCTGTCGAACAGCACCTTCTTTAGCCAGTGCCTGGTGTAATCGTGCATTTCAACATTCTCTGCAAGCTCCCCCAGTATACATGGGCCGTAAAAACTGGAAACTCCGGCTTTGCAGCATATCATATGCGTAACGGTCGTATCGGAATAGCCTATGAATATTTTGGGATTATCCCTGATCACATCAAAATCTATATACGGCAGCAGCCTGACGCTTTCATCCCCGCCGATACAGGAGAATATTGCCTTGATGGACTTGTCGCCGAAGGCCTCCATCAGATCTTCCGCCCTTTTTTCCGGGTGGCTATAGATATAGTCCGTTCCCTTCAGGGTGTTGGGCATTTCAACCACCTTGAGTCCAAACTCCTCCTCCAGCCTCTTCTTCCCTACCTTATACCGCCATAGGAGCCCGCTGTCTCCGGCACCTCCCCAGGACAGGCTCACAGCAGCGACCTTGTCTCCGCGGTCAAGCTTTTGCGGTTTTACCAGATTCATATTACCCACTCCTTTTAAATATATTGCCCCAGAGAGCCCCGGATACGGATACCTGTCAGCCCTTGCCTATGCGTTCAACGGCCTTACCGGCCTTGCCTCGATATATCCCCTGTAGCCCATCGGAGCCAGCTGGAATCTCGGCCCGTCCTCATCCGCCCATTTGAAGCCGTACAGCTCAGGATCGTACTTTTTCATTACCTCCCAGAGCTCATCTATTGCAGCTTCAAACTTATCCTCCTCATAGGGCCGACCCTGGAAAACCATCATCTTGCAGGGTGCGAGCTCAATCAATTCATAGCCCTCCGGTACTTTGCCGTTATAATCCGCCGGCACCTCCACCCCCTGGGCATAAAGCGATGTTCCCGGCTTCCGCAGGCTTTCCGGCAGCCACATGCCTATGGGCTCATAGAGAGCTTCTTTGATACCGCTCAGAACCTCCCACACATCGCAGCCCACTTCATCACAATACTCGAAGTAGTGGGTTGCCTTGACACCCCTTTTGAGTATCAGCTTTCTTGCGGGACGGTCCACCACCTGGACAAAAACTGTGTTTGCATTTGTTTTATTTGCCATGTTATCCTCTCCTTTTTGCAGCTTGAGATAATAATCACGGGTATTCTCGGGTAAAAACAGCTTCAGGGGAGCTGAACTCCTGCTGTAGCATTTGGGAGTGACCCCAAATTGCCTGGAAAAGGCCCTGGTAAAGCCCTCATGGGAGTCAAAAACAAAATCAAAGGCCACATCGATTACACGGATATTCTCCTCCCGGAGCCTTATGGCCGCCCGGGACAGCCGTATTGCACGGATATATTCAAAGGGAGTCTTTCCGGTCAGCTCCTTGAACACCCTGTCGGAGTGCCAGGGGGAATAGCCTGCGGCTTTCGCCAGCATATTCAGTGTAATTTTTTCTGTAAGATGGTCTTCGATATAGGCCTGCATTTTCTGAACCGCTCTTATTTTTTCCCAGCTTTCCATGATTTCACCTCTTAACTAAAAGATAACAATAAAGCCCGGGGGGTTCTTGACTTATTTTGCTGTCAATGTAAATGTATTGCGGAACGACACGGGGGTTGTTCCCTATGAAGCTTGGGTGTCAGGCACCGGGGCTTCATCAGCCTCTGTATCCTTTTTCTTAAAATCCAGCTCTGCTATCAATACGCTGAGAAGCAGGATCGCAGCGCCTGCATAGCCCCTTGGCAAAAGCACCTCGCTTAAAAAAGCATAGCCGAGTATAGCCGAAAAGACAGGCTCCAGTGATAGGATCAGCCCTGTATGTGTGGCGCTGGTATACTGCTGCGAAGTGGCCTGCACAAGGTATCCTACCGCGGTGCACAATATGCTGAGAGTCAGGGTGGCACCCCAGGCCGTTGTTGTATCCGGAAGCCTCACAGCTTCTGTGAAGAATGAAAAAATCAGGCTGAACATCCCCGCAAAGCCCAGCTGCAGTATGCCAAGTGCGACAGAATCCACCTTACGGGTAAAAACTCCCATACAGACTACATGGGCCCCGGAAAAAAATGCGCATAATATGCAAAGAAGGTCTCCCCCGCTTATACTCAGCCGGCTGTCTAATGTCAGAAGAGCTATCCCTATAGGGGCGATAGAAACACCGATAAGCACTTTTTTCTCGATCCTCTGCTTCAAAAATAAATAGGATAATACCGGTATTATAATAACCGCAAGGCTTATAAGAAAGCCTGCATTGGAAGCAGTGGTATATTTCAAGCCGTAGGACATGGATATGAACATACACACAAGCAGTACCGACAAAACCAGCGAATACTGTATAGTTCTCTTATCAAGCTTCAGAATACGCCTGTAAAACACAAGCCCTGACACGGCAAATGCTATCAAAAGCCGCAGCGCCGTCAGGTTGAAGGGCTCAAGGGCTTCAAGGGCAAATTTGGTCAATATATAGGATGCCCCCCAGAAAATTGTGACTACAAAGAGCATCAAATCTGCTCTTACCTGTTTGTTCATGCTGCATTTCCCCCTTTTAAACAAAAAAGACCATGGTATCCATGATCTTTTATCTCCTGTGCCAAGCACAATATTATCGTATAAAAAATCACGGGCCTGTCGACCCGTGACTGATGTGCGGAATTCAAATATTATCAGCTTTCAGACAAAGGTCGTATATTATTGTTTATTCTTTTTAATCTGGCAGCCTGTTTTCTCGATTTCATTATTACGACCTCCTTTTTCTTCTTTAGCTTTTACTATAACATGGTTAATCCCAGGAAGCAATACCTGATCATGCTATTATTTCCAGTATCTCCTCAGGAGCGTTCAGCAGGTAAGACGGCTCGATGCCATCAGCAGCTTTTGCTCCCCATAGGGCCAGACCGAATTTCACACCCGCTCCCGCCGCACATTCCTTGTCATACTTGGTATCACCTATAAAGATTATTTCCTCCGGCTTGCTGCCGGACAGCTCCAGAAGCTTCAGCATCGGCTCCGGATATGGTTTATGCCTTTCGGTGTCGTCTGCGCAAACCACATAGTCAAAATAATCTCCAAGGCCCATGGGCACAAACCCGCTTTCAAACTCTTCCCTTGATTTTGAGGTGACTATCCCAAGCTTTATATCCCTTGTCTTAAGCTTATCCAGGCAGCTCTCGATTCCCTCAAATATCCTGATTGTACCGTCAAATTCACCAAGATATTTGACCCACCTTCCCAAAGCTCCTTCTATATCTTCTATTCCAAAGCTTTTCAAGGTCACTTCCCCGGGTATCCCAAAAGCAAAGTAAAGCTCCTCCCGGGGATATTCCCTGCCCAGCTCTTCCAGCAAGACCTTTTGCAGCGATGCTATAATAGCATCTCCGGTATCTATCAGCGTACCGTCCACATCAAAAACCACACCTTTGATCATTTTGATTCCTCCTCTGTCAATACTCCAATACCAAACCAACGCCTACCTCTTTTATAGCGGCAGCCCCGGCAAGTGCAAGCTTGGAATGCAGGTCTGTGCAATGGCATGCATGTAATTCCCTCACTCCTGCCTGCTTTATATAGTTCTTTGTATTTTCCAACTGTCCCCTGTCCGGCTCCAACAGGTGGAAGCCTCCTATAACGTCTATTACCCGATTGTCCTTACACAGCTTTTTTGCATGCTCAATGATATTGCATATCCCCGAATGAGAGCATCCGGTTATTATTACAAGCCCATCCTCTCCTTTATAGGCCAGAGCGGTATCGTCCATAAGGAAATCCTCTTCTTCGACGCCATTATTTATCCGTTTACCTACAGGCTTCTTGTTCTCAAAGCTGTTGCTCCTTTCTATCTCACCGAGAAAAACCAGTCTCTCAGTGATCCAGAAGGGCTCCCTTCCCAATTTCATATCAAAATAGCCCTCAAGAGTTTTTGCCGTTACTAACGACCCAATCATCTCATCTCCGCAGTATTTGCTTTCAAAAGCCTGTTCATGGGCCAAAAGCACAGGCTTTCTGAGCTTCATCCCTTCTCCCCGCGCTTCGGTATGCAGCTTAATGAGCGGCATCAGACCCCAGGTATGGTCATTGTGCCCATGGGAAACAGCAACATAATCCAAGGCATGAAGATCAATACCAAGCTTATGCGCATTGCTGATAAATATATCCGAATAGCCTGTATCGAACAATATATTCCTGCCCTCCTCCTGGATAAAGAAGGACACTCCCGGTTCCCCGAGAAAATACCTGTCAATCAGTGTATTGTTGTCCACAAGAACCGTGATTCTCATAAGGGAGCCTCATTTCTTAATTAATATCGGCGTTTATGAAAGAGGAGTGCATGGGTATACCCTCTACACACCCTGCATCAATTGCTTGTATAGCCTGTAGTTATCTTCCCCAAAGCACACAAATATGACTTTTCTGATTGCTTCACTCCTGCCCAGGTAAGCCTTTACCGTCCTGACTGCTATCCCGGCCGCCCTTTCTTTCGGAAAACCATACACCCCTGTGCTTATATTGGGAAATGCAATTGTCTTTATGTTGTTTTCTTCCGCAAGCTTCAGACTGTTGGTATAGCAATCGGACAGAAGCTTATCCTCATCCTTGCCGCCCCCATGCCATACCGGGCCTACGGTGTGAATGACAAACCCCGCTTTAAGCAATCCTCCCGAAGTAATTACAGCTTCTCCCGTAGGGCATCCCCCTTGCCTGTTGCGGATAGCGATACATTCTTCAAGTATCTGCTTTCCGCCGGCTTTATGGATAGCGCCGTCTACCCCGCCGCCCCCAAGCAAGCTGTTGTTGGCGGCATTTACAATTGCATCGGCTTCAATCAAGGTTATATCACCTTTTATCAGGCTCAGCCTGTCCATTACCGATTCCACAGCCATTATGAAAGCCCCCTTATTCTTCAGAGCATAGCTTGCGTACCTTGTCCAGGGTACGGTTGCCTTTGAATTCCGAAGCCAGAATATCCATATAGTATTCATCGAATTTTTCAGTTCCGATAATATGTGCTTCGCGCCTTTTCCCTATAAGCTTGAAACCACACTTTTCATAGCATCTCATGGCTCTTTTGTTGAATGCATGGACAATCAGCATTATGCTGTTCAAATTAAGCAGATTGAAGGAAAAGTCCAGCAGCAGGTCTATGGCTTCTGTACCATACCCCTTGCTCCAGTATTCCTTATCTCCTATGAATATGCCCATCACGGCTTTCCTGTCAATAAAGTTGACATCCTCCAGCCCTATATTCCCGATAAGCTTATCCTTTTCGGAATCAATGATCGCAAAGCAATAGCCCTCTTTGCTGATGTGCTCGAGGATCTCTTTTTCCTTTTGCAGTGAATAGACTTTAGGTGCAGAGGTCAGGTATATGCTTACGTTCAGGTCATTCAGCCACTCTGTGTACCTCTCCGCATCCTCCGGATTTACAGGTGACAGGTATATCCTTTCTCCTACGATCTTCCTGAAATAGCGCATTTATATCGACTTCCTTTCATATCAAGCCTTTTCATAATCACCGCTCCGGCCTTCTGTGCCTTATCTCCATCCAGCCTTCCGGGCGGGAGATCGGTTCAAAACCTGATTTTTTATATACTCCATGGGCATCCTTTGTTATCAGCAGCCACTGGTATACCTCCTCCAGCTCCTTGTGAGAAAGTATATGATCCACCATTTTCCGGCCTATGCCTTTTCTCCTGTGATCCTCATCAACTATCACATCACAAATGTATGCAAACCTGGTTTTATCGGAAATTACCCTTGCATATCCAACCTGGGTATTTTCAATAAATGCCCCTACAACCAGGGCTGAATTAAAAGCACCCTTCTTTACCTCCTCAATTTTGATTCCCGGACACCAGAATGCCTTGGACAGCAGCTCGGTCGTCCTCACAAAATCCATACTCTCAAAGCCGTCGTTTATAATGATATTATCCATAAATCCTCCTGTGCAGCTTATGTTCTTCATATTCAAGCAGCCTACCGCCCTTTAAAAAAAGCCTTCCTTATAAAGTCCCTGTCCGGGACCTGCCTTTCCTCAAATGCGGTAAACAAGTCCTTATCCTCGTACGGTATGCAGAAATGCCTCAGCTCATAAGAGTAGTAATGAAAATCAACGGTGACAAAGCGTGCAACGGCTGAACCGGCACTGCAGCCAAGAGACCCGGGATTTACATATCTCGCTCTTCCTGTAGTATCCAGCGGAAGGTGGTTATGTCCATAGAAGATCAGATCAGCCGTATCCTCTGTAAACATTTTATCCAGCAGGCCTTTATCCAGAGCTTTTTCAACCTCCAGGAATTCCTTGCCGCCTGTTTTCTGGGGATAATGTGTAAATATTACGGTGTGGTTATGAAAGCTCTCTGTAAGCTTATACGGGAAGGAAGCGACCAATTCCTTGTAGCTGTCTCCCAGAACAGAGC
>JAEXXN010000201.1 GCA_023405875.1 Bacillota bacterium
TTGCTATTGCCTGCTTTATCTCCGACAGTCTCAGGTCGGAGGGATCATACTTTATATTAGCTTTTTCCGTTGCCATATTGACTGAAACAGATTCAACTCCCTTGAGCTTACCGACTGCTCTTTCTACCGCTTTTGCGCAAGCCGCACACGTCATACCCTGTATGGGTATGTTGACCTCCTTTGTGCTTTTCTCCTCCAAAGCCTCGTAACCTGCCTTTGCTATTGCCTGCATAATATCTTCAGGCTTCAGCTTGGTTTCGTCATAGGTAAGGGCAAGCTTATCTGTTGCAATATTTACATTAGCCTCGGCTGTTCCATCCAGCTTTTTTACTGCTCTCTCTACGGCTTTGGCACAGGCTGCGCAAGTCATGCCATTTATCTTATAGCTTTCTGTTTTCATCTCATTTCTCCTCTCATAGTTTTTACATTACCCCCCTACCCTATATTAACATTGTAACTTACAATTGTGAAGAATTTGTGTAGAATAAAAAAATTTTTGTTTTTCTTCTATAACAAGATTTCAATGAGGGGTTTTGCAGACTTGCAAAAACCTACCCGAGCGTTTCAACGAGGCATGATATATACTCGCCACCTATTGGACAACGAAAACGGTACCCACCGCCAATAAAAGGTGGAAATCTTCCTCCTCATTATTATTGCCAATAGAGGTTGAAATCCATAAATAAAAATAAAAAAGGCTTCTATTCAAGCATTTTTTGAAACTCATTCAGGTCAAGCAGTACGCTAAGAAAATTTATATTTTTCTGCCCGTTATAAGAAAAAGTACCATCCGTTATGGATGATACTTTCGGTGTTATCTTTTCCACCCGACAAACAATTCTTTGTTTTCTTCCAGGAAGTCTTTGTTTATTATAATATACTCTCCGTCATCAGTTTTGTACTCCTGCATGATAGGGACGGGATTGCAGCCGCCGCGTACTATTTCAACATCCTCTACTCCGAATTTGTTTCCGCAGTTCTGGCATACCAGCTTGTCGCCCTCCTGCTTGTAGTATCCCTTGCCTGAATTAAAGCAGATCTGGCAGGTATTCAACGCTGTACGTATACTCCCGTCAGCTGCCTTCAAGGCAAGCACTTCCATATAGGTTCCATCGGCATTATAAGGATAAAAGCCGACTTTTTCACTGATTTCGCTTTTTAATATTTTAAGGTCTTCATCACTGGGTACAGCTTCACCGGTCTCAGAAGCTATATCAATACTCTCCTCCAATTGCTTCCCGCCTGTGGCGGCTTCTGCTACCTGCTGCTTCTGGTTGTTCAGTATGACCGAATAAGCCCCGAAGGATATCAGGACTGCAGCGAGTATAATAAAAATAGTATTTATTCTATTATTATTTTTATTTTGCTTCTTCTTACTGCTCATAATTACTCCACCCTTCTTTTTTTATCATGATAGCCGTTGTTTGTGGAGATATTATGAAGATTACGCCGCTGCGCTCCTTATAATGTTTTTGATATTGCCCTCTTTTTTTACACTCTATATGATCTTGCTCAGAAAAGCCTTTGTCCTTTCCTTGACCGGATTACCGAACAGCCTTTCAGGCGTATTTTCTTCAATTATTTCACCGTTATCCATGAATATGACCCTGTTGGCCACTTCCCGGGCGAAGCCCATCTCATGGGTCACTACCAGCATTGTCATTCCCTCCTGTGCCAGGGAGCCCATTACCTCCAGAACCTCGGAGACAAGCTCGGGATCAAGGGCGGAGGTAGGCTCATCGAATAACATTATTTTCGGCTGGGTAGCCAGCGCCCTGGCAATTGCAACCCTCTGCTGCTGCCCGCCGGAAAGCTTTGAAGGGTATACATCCCATTTGTCGCTCAGCCCTACCTTGCCAAGCAGGTGCATTGCATACTCCCTGGCTGTGCCCACCGGGGTCTTCCTTACTATCCTCGGAGCAAGCATAATATTTTCCAGAACAGTCAGGTGAGGGAAAAGGTTGAAGCGTTGAAAAACCATTCCGGTCTCGGAGCAGAGCTCTGATATTCTTTGCTGCGAAGGCCTGAATATATCCTTATCGTCTTTTCTGTCACTGATAAGCTCATTTTCAATATATATCCTGCCGCCTGTTATCCTCTCCAGATGGTTCAGGGACCGGAGAAGGGTGCTTTTGCCGGAGCCGCTGGGGCCTATGATACATACCACTTCCCCTTTTTCAACCGACATATTGATGCCCTTCAGCACCTCAAGAGAACCAAAAGACTTGTATACATTTTCAACTCGTATCAATTTGCATCCCCATCCTATTTCATATATTATCTTGCCAAATGCCTTCCGAAGCGTACTTCCATTCTGGCTTGCAGCACTGTAAGCCCTGAACAGAAAATCAGATATATAACGGCTGCTTCCATATACAGCCACAAGGGCTCGTAAGTTCGTGCAGTTATCTGCTGAGCCACCTGGAACATTTCCGACACAGTGATTGTCGCTGCCAGAGAAGTATCTTTTACAAGGCTTATGAAGGAATTGGATAAGGGCGGTATTGCCACCCTTATTGCCTGGGGAAGTATGATATGCTTCAGGGT
>JAEXXN010000320.1 GCA_023405875.1 Bacillota bacterium
TCCCTGAACAGTGCAGCATATGTAGCTGAAATAATAAGGGCCGGAATACTGTCCATCGACAAGGGTCAGATGGAAGCGGCCCGTTCCCTGGGGATGTCCCACAGACAGGCGATGATAAGCATAATCATCCCACAGGCCTTCAAAAACATACTGCCTGCCCTGGGAAATGAATTCATAACCCTGATCAAGGAATCGGCGATTGTATCCATCATTGGTATCCATGAGCTGATGTACAATACTGATACGGTAAGGGGCAACACCTTCAGGCCATTTTCGCCTCTGGTGGTTGCAGCAGCAATATACTTTACAATAACCTTTACCCTTTCAAAGCTGCTGGGTATGTTGGAAAGGAGGCTGAGAGCCGGTGATTCAAGTAACTGATCTTAAAAAAAGCTTCAGCAAGCTTCCCGTTCTGAACGGAATCGATATAAAAATAGAACAGGGAGAGGTAGTTGTTGTAATTGGTCCCAGCGGCTCGGGGAAAAGCACCTTTCTGAGATGCCTGAACCTCCTTGAAGAGCCTACGGCCGGAGAGGTGATATTTGAGGGCACCTCCATAACAGATAAAAAGAACGATGTAAACAAGCTGAGAGAAAAGATGGGAATGGTTTTCCAGCAGTTCAACCTGTTTCCTCATATGACGGTGCTTGAGAATATAACCCTTGCACCCAGGAAGGTCAAAAAGCTTACAGCGGAGGAAGCCGGCAACATTGCTTTCACACTGCTGAAGCGGATTGGACTTGAGGATAAGGCTTATGCCTATCCCAATCAACTGTCGGGGGGACAGAAGCAGAGGATAGCCATAGCAAGGGCATTGGCAATGTCGCCGGATGTAATGCTTTTCGATGAACCGACCTCGGCCCTGGACCCTGAGATGGTGGGTGAAGTGCTGGAGGTTATGAAAAAGCTGGCGGCAGAAGGCATGACAATGATAGTGGTTACCCATGAGATGGGCTTTGCCAAGGAAGTCGGAAGCAGAGTCCTCTTTATGGATGAAGGAAGGATAGTTGAGGAGGGAACTCCTGAGGAGGTTTTCGGCAATCCAAGGAATGCCAGGACAAAGGATTTTCTCGGAAAGGTCCTCAACTATTGATAAAATCATGGGAATGCAAGGTTTGGCGGTAAAACCGCTGCTTGACAAAATAGTGATAATAAACTAGACTCGTAATAATAGCTTACTTTAAATTGGTCCTGTGAGGCCAGAAAGGAGACAATGCTATGATTTTGATTAATGCGTCGGTATCGCCTGTGCAGTGCGTAAAACTGGATAACATTAAGCCGTTGAAAGCAAAGGATAACAAAGAGAGTTTAGGATATATTCTCTTTGCTATCCTTTATTTTTTAAATTTACTTAAAGAGGGGTTGTGCAAATGAAAGCAAAGCTGATATTGGAAAATGGAAGGGTTTTTTACGGAAGAGCCTTCGGATATTTACAGGAAGCAGTTGGAGAGGTTGTATTTACAACCGGAATGACAGGCTACCAGGAAATCCTGACAGATCCGTCTTATCATGGGCAGATTGTCAGCATGACCTATCCTTTGATCGGGAACTACGGGTTGAACCTGGAGGATATGGAGTCCTGCAAGCCTGCAGTCAAAGGCTTTATAGTAAAGGAAGCCTGCGATTATCCCAATAATTTCCGGTGTGAGTTCAAATTGGAGGATTACCTGAGAAATAATAAAATTATGGCGATGGAGCAGGTCGATACCAGGGCCTTGACCAAAATACTCAGAACAAATGGAACAATGAAAGGGATAATCACAACCGAAGAATTAAGCGAGGATTATATAAGGGAAAAGCTTCAGGGCTACAGCAACAGGTCTGCCGTAATGGAGGTCACTGCTAAAAGCCGCTATACCATTCATGGAAGAGGAATGCACATAGGAGTCATAGACTTCGGCATAAAAGCCAATATATTGAGAGCCTTCATAAACAGGGACTGCGCCTTGACTGTATTTCCCGCTTCAACAAGCTACAAGGATATATTAAAAGCAAATCCGGATATGATATTTCTGTCCAATGGCCCCGGGGATCCGGTTGATCTGACGGAGGTAACAGACAACCTGAAGCAGCTGCTTGATAAAAAACCCATAGCCGGTATTTGCCTGGGTCACCAGCTTTTGGCCCTGGCCTTGGGAGGAAAGACCGCAAAGCTGAAATTCGGGCACAGGGGCTGTAATCATCCGGTAAAGGATATGGAGGACAACAAGGTTTATATTACCTCGCAGAATCATGGTTATTATGTTGAGCAGCTGCCGGCAGATACTACTGTCACCCATATAAGCATGAACGACGGAACTATAGAGGGTATGAGGCACAAGGAACTGCCGATATTCAGCGTTCAGTTCCACCCTGAAGCCAGTCCGGGACCGGGGGACATAAACAGTCTTTTTGACAGATTCCTGGCAATGTAGGGATGAATAATATATGGAGGTGATAAAATGCCGGCGGATAAAAGTATAAAAAAGGTTCTGGTAATAGGCTCAGGGCCAATTATAATAGGTCAGGCAGCAGAATTTGATTACTCAGGGACTCAGGCCTGCGGCGCTCTGATGGAGGACGGGATTGAAGTAGTTCTGATAAACAGCAATCCGGCAACGATTATGACGGATAAGGAGGTCGCCCATAAAATATATATAGAGCCTTTGACCCCGGAGATAGTCGAAAGGGTGATCGAAAAGGAGCAGCCGGACAGCCTTCTGGCAGGCATGGGAGGACAGACGGGGCTTAACCTTGCGGTACAGTTGCATGAAAAGGGTATACTGGATAAATATGGAGTAAGAGTTATAGGAACGTCAATAGAGTCCATCAAAAAGGGTGAGGACCGTGAGCTTTTCAGGAAGGAAATGCAGAAATTGGGCCAGCCTTGTATTGAAAGTGAGATCATAACCGATGTAGAAAGGGGCAAGGCGTATTCTGCCAAAATAGGATATCCTGTAATAGTGAGGCCCGCTTACACCCTCGGAGGAAGCGGCGGAGGGATCGCAAACAACGAAGCGGAGCTTGAGAATATATTGGAACGGGGCCTACAGCTGAGTTCAATAGGCCAGGTGCTTGTAGAAAGGAGCGTCAAGGGTTGGAAGGAAATCGAGTATGAAGTAATGCGTGATGGGCATGGAAATTGTATATGCGTATGCAATATGGAAAATGTCGACCCCGTAGGTATCCATACAGGGGACAGCATCGTGGTCGCGCCCAGCCAGACCCTGGCCGATAAGGAATATCAGATGCTCAGAAGTGCGGCAATAGATATAATTAATGCCATAGGCATAGAGGGAGGCTGCAATGTACAGTTTGCGCTGAATCCCAAAAGCTATGAATATGCCGTTATAGAGATAAATCCCAGAGTAAGCCGGTCTTCTGCCCTGGCTTCAAAGGCTACAGGCTATCCTATAGCGAAGGTGGCCGCCAAAATCGCCCTGGGCTATGGACTTGATGAGATAAGGAATGCTGTGACAGGCATGACCTATGCATGCTTTGAACCTGCCCTTGATTATGTAGTAGTGAAGATCCCCAAATGGCCCTTTGACAAATTCTTCGATGCAGACAGGGAACTAGGCACCAGGATGATGGCTACAGGTGAGGTGATGGCCATAGGAAGCTCCTTTGAAGCAGCTTTTTTGAAGGCGATGCGTTCCCTGGAGCTGGGAAGGTTCACACTGGAGCATGAGGGTATGAAGGAGCTTGGACTGGAAGAGCTTAAAAAGAGGGTCATTTCACCGGACGATGAAAGAGTATTTGCTCTGGCGGAAATGATCAGGAGAGATTATAGAATAGAAATGATATCTGTTGTGACCGGAATCGACAGCTTCTTTTTGCAAAAGCTCAAGAATATAGTAGGTCTTGAAGAAAAGCTGAAGTCTGTCCTCCCGGGAGAATTATCAAGGGCTTTTCTGCTGGAGCTGAAGGTAAAAGGATTCTCTGACAGAGGCATTGGAGAATTCATGGGCCGCAGTCCTGAAGAAATATACAGGCTCAGGCTCAAATGGGGGCTGCTGCCCTCCTATAATATGGTGGACACCTGTGCAGGCGAATTTGAGGCTCAGACTCCGTATTACTATTCAACATACAACAGCAGTGACGAGGTAGGGGTAAGCGATAAAAGGAAGGTTATAGTGCTGGGTTCCGGCCCTATACGGATCGGACAGGGAATAGAATTTGACTATGCTTCGGTCCATGCTGTAAAGGCATTGAGAAAGCTGGGGATTGAGACAATTATTATAAATAATAATCCGGAGACTGTAAGCACTGATTTTGACATATCGGATAAGCTGTACTTTGAGCCTGTTACAGAAGAGGATGTATTGAGCATAATCGAAAAGGAAGCGCCGGAGGGCGTCATATTGCAGTTTGGGGGGCAGACGGCTATAAAGGTGGCCAGATTTCTCAG
>JAEXXN010000358.1 GCA_023405875.1 Bacillota bacterium
TCTTTATTATCCTTTTGCTTATGGAATTCTATGAATTTTCCAATATCATTACAAAAATAGTCTAGTATAAACTTCTTTTGCTGCATTTTGACTATTGAATTATCCTTTATATATTCATTATAACTACTCCAATTATAGTCTCCAGGATACTTGACCATTTTTGCCTTAACCGGATTATTATGTATATATCTTATTACCTGGAGCAAATATTCATCATTAATTATTGCTTCACTTTTGTAACGGTCTTGGAACACATGCCCTATTCTATCCCTTTTTCCATTGAAATTCATAGCATATCTTATATTCGTACTTTTGATAGATTTTGCTAAATTTGCCGGGTCTGCTTTTACAACAATATGAATATGGTTATCCATAAGGCAATATGCAGCTATATCAATCAATTGATCCTCTCCCTGCTTTTTCAGCAAGTCCAGAAAAAACCTCTTTTGCTCGTCTGTTATAAAAATTTTTTCCCTATTGTTTCCACGCAACATTATATGATAGTATTCTGTTGGACTTTGGACCCTAGCTTGTCTGGGCATAATCTCACCTCTCAGGTAAATTATACCATATTTTCCCATTTAATCAAGAAGAAGCAAAAAGAACCGTCCCTTTTGCTTGTGATATAATTCAAGAGCTCAACTGGAGGGCTATCATTAATGATAGCCCTCTACCTCTTTAAGGTCTTATACAAATCATAAAAGGCAAACGGTATTAAAAGTATGAAAAGAAAGGTACGCTCAAAAGCTTTTGTTCCATAAGAAAAATATAATATGGCAGTACTAACAACAATCGCAAAAATCTCTGTAAATATTTTTAATGATTTTGATTTGCTATCTGATAAGATATTATAAACCGAATATGCTGCTAACCCAACTATCAGAATCGTAGCGGATAAAAGACCATAGCTGGACCGGTCATTTATTTTAAATTCTTTAAGAACATCTAAATTCAAATAAAACACTAATCCTAAAAAAACTAAAGGGAGTATCGCTATCAGCAGTTTACCTTTCATAGCAGCATCACATTCCTTTTACTGAACTCAAAGCCCAAAAAAGAATCAAAAAATTTCTTGTCACATACTATTGTACTAAAATGCATGTGCGACCTTTGATTGATAATGCAAATCCCATATAATGTTAATTATAATAGTTAATCATATAAGTGTCAATTATATACAATCTCTGCCTGCACACCCAGGAAAGCAAAAGGGACAAGCAACGGGGACGGTTCTTTCTGCTTTAATCAATATGAAGAAGCAAAAAGAACCGTCCCTTTTGCTTGCTCCTTTTTCTCTGTTTCCATATACTTCAGGATACCGATAAAAATGCTCCAGGCGATTTTCTCCTGGTAGTGGTCATCCTTCAGCAGACGCTCCTCCCCTGGGTTGGAAAGGAAGCCGCATTCTATAAGCACTCCCGGCATACTGTTGTTTTTTAGCAGGTATATATCGTCAGTAGCTTTTTCTTTTCTTTTATTTTTATTGTTTAACACCTTTACAAGCTCGTTTTGAATACATTCCGCCAGTTTTGCGGATTTCTCATCCCCTTTAAGGTAAAGGGTCTCGGCTCCGGAATACTGTGACTGCGGAAAGCTGTTCAGGTGTATGCTGACCAGTATGTCTGCTCCGCAGCTGTTTATCAGCTCATGCCTGTTTCTGAGGTCCTCACGTTTTCTCGTTTCTCTGCCGTTTCCGCCTTCGGTATAAAGCCCATTATCGTCCTCCCTTATCATTATAGCTGTCCCGCCTCCCTGCTCAACAAGCCTCCTGAGCTTCAATGCTATCCTGAGATTCACCTCTTCCTCTGTAAGGCCGCTGGCCCCCGATGCTCCCGGATCTCTGCCTCCATGGCCCGCATCGATCACCACAACAACACCTCTTATTGGAATAGACAGGGTTGCTGTAGTGGTTTTGCCCAAGAAGCCGACACCCAGCACCAGAATCATTACCCAAGCAATTTTAAACATGTACCCTGCAGCTTTATTCCTGTCGATTATATAGAGTTTCATACGCTTCACAAAATTCACCTCCAATATATTTCGCGAAAAACATTTTACATTGATAGCTCAAGCACGTTCAATATAGCATACAATTGCACATAAAAATAACCGTCTGTTTTATGATATTCAATCAGCGCTGTATGCAGAACAGAGGTTATTTGCAATCATTTTATGTAAATATATACACCGTTTATATAAATCAGAAAATATCCGTATGAATTTATGGTATATTCTCAGTAATGACACTTGTACCTCTTCAAATAAAAGTGCACTTCATTCCGGAGGTAAAACATGCCTAATATATTGATAGTTGAAGATGACGATATCCAGAGGAGCAATATGAAAGCAATGCTTCAGGAGCTGGGCCAGGATTACCGTGTACTGGATTCCTCCAGCGCATACCATGTTCTGGAGCTGCTGAAATCCAATGTCATCGATCTGTTCTTTATTGATATCCATTTGCGTAATGAAAACGGACTCAAGCTGGCAAGGCACATAAGAAAAATTCCCGGCTACGAGCTTACCTGGATCGTTTTTGTCACCAGCCACCTGGAATATATACTTGAAGCGTTCAAGGAGATACATTGTTACGATTATCTGCTTAAGCCCTATGACAAAGCTACGATACAGGGCCTGATAAAAAAGCTGCTTTTTGATGCTTCCAGGGGTGCAAATACAGCAGAGGAGCGTAAATATATATTTGTTGATATCAACGGTATAATGGCGAAGATTTTTATCAATGATATTATTTTCATCGAGGTCTTCGGGAAGCTTTGTGTAATTCATACAACCAAAGGTGCTTATGAGGTAAAGAATCTCACTCTCAGCGGACTTCTAGGCCTTATACCGGATAATAGGCTTGTTCAGTCCCACCGTTCCTATGCAGTCAACACCAATTACATTCAAAGCATAAATAAAAACCTGCCTTGCTGGGAGATAACCTTTGCCAACTATGAGAAAACCGCTCTGATAGGAGGAAAGTTCAGGGATAACCTGATGAAAGCCTGCGGAAAAAACTCATGTCCAAGGAGGTAGCAATATGCATGGGCTGTCACTTTTCATTCTGACAACTATGGAGCTTACCGCATTCCTGATATTATGGAGCACCTTCAGCATAAAACCAGGCTATAGGAATATACTGAAGCTCGCCGGCACCGCAATCTCCATTTCTTTTATAACAACAGCCACAGATTATTACAGGGTTGAATACAGCGGGATCATTAACTATATATTGGCCTTTCTGATACTGCAGTTTTTGTTCCGAAGGCCCTTTAAGCGGGCTGCGGCTTACTATATGATTTCAGTTGCCCTATGCCTCTGTACGCAGATATTTATAGTATTTACATTGGGGAATATAGGCTGGATATCCTTTGATATACAGAATTTTGGAGATATTTTTAAAATAAATCTTCTATTGATCTCTGCCAATGGAATTGCAGTCTTTTTACTACCGGTAAAAAAATTGCAGCGATATCTGGACAGGGAATCCGATACAGCCTCTTTTGTGGTTATAAATGCGGCACTATATGCCATAATTTTAAAAACTGCCTGGGATTTCAACAAAGGGTTCCTCTGGGGAAGGTTTTTTTCTTTGATATCCATTTCTGTCCTTTTGATCCTTTCAAACCTGATCTTTCTTAAATACTCCGTGAAAATAAGTGAACAAAAAAAGATAATTGAGACCTATAACAAATATAGTCCAATTATCATAAACCTCATTGAGGAGGCAAGAAGAAAACAGCATGATTTTAAAAATCATCTCAATACAATATACGGCATCGCACAGATGGCAGCTGATAACGAGCTAAGAAGCAGCATAACGCAATATGTAAGGTCCCTGAACTATGATCTTTTGGAGCTGGAGCTGTTGATTCAAATTAATAACAAGGTATTGAGCGGCATCATATACAGTAAAGCCTGCTATGCAAAGGAGCTGGGAATTGATTTCAGATACAGCATCAAAAGCGATCTGTCCGATTCTTCCCTGGAAGACTACAAGCTGTCGGAAATCCTCAACAACCTGCTGGATAATGCTTTTGAAGCTGCAAGCAATTCGGATAACAGGATAGTAATGCTGCTGATAGAAGAGAATGAAGAAAATCATATTATTGAAGTAAAGAATAGCGGAGAATTTATTAGGCCTGAATTTATATCAAAAATATTTGACAAGGGCTTTTCTACCAAAGGCACCGATGGCCACGGTTATGGCCTGTATAATGTGAAGAAGCATGTAGAATCTGTTAAAGGCCAGATACAGCTGCTCTATGATGATGACGGATATATTGTTTTCAGGATTTTATTTTAGAAGGCTCTTAGGGCATTTTGGCTCTCCGAACAAAAAGAAAGAGCCTGCTTTTGTGATTTCACCGGCAGCTGCTACAAAAGTGAATGCCAAAGCGGAAAGCATGACATTGCCAAACCTTTGATAAGCTTTCATTTCCTCACCTCCCTTCCTCCTGCTTTATCCCAAAATATCAAAAACCATTGTATCAGTAAACAGGTTTGGAATGAAAGCCTGTTTTTGCGGTATGAAAATTAAAGTGACAGCATAAATACCTTTTTCATTCCGTCAGACAAGCGTTACATTCCATATATATTGTAACCAGCCAATGGCTGAAATATAATCATTACAAGGAAGGGGTACGTCCCCGGGATACATATAAAAGGGGTGAGTCCTTTGAAATAGTATATAGTATATTGAACATTATCTCCGGAGTTTCAAGAAAGGCTTTCTTGATTGTTAAAATGCTTTATATAGAAGCCTCTCTTAACCTAGCGCGTTTCAACGAGGCGGGTGAATATGCTCACCGCCTGATGGAAGAATAAAGCGGTACCCGCCACCTATATGGCGGGGAACATCTTTCCCCTCGTTATATTGTGAAAGGAAGATGACTATGAAAAGAGTGACGATTCTGGTCCCCGGACTGGTTTTCATTATATCTTCACTCATCGTTATATATTCAGCTGATATGAGGACACAATATGGCAGAAACAACAGCGCTATTGCAATTTCTTCCGGCTACTGTATCTGGAGAATAGATGAAATAATCCGGGATTACACAACTGCCTATGGGGCATATGAGTTTTTCTATGAGGGTTCTCCTGCTGAGTATTCAGGTGAAATTGACACAATAAATGCATCAAGGTCCGTCTCCAACGATTATTCCGGTTCAATAGCCATCGGGCTGAAAAAGTCCATAGAGTTTTCTCTGGGATATTCCTTTACGGAAACTTTGGCTCTGTCATCAAGTAAACAATCAAGGGCCCTCAGCAGTGGTGAATATGTAAAGGGATATTGGAGGCCCATATACTCCCAATCAAAGGTGATACAAAGGCAGTATTTCCGCCTTGACGGTTATGAGATTCCTACAGGCCTTTCTATGATATGT
>JAEXXN010000362.1 GCA_023405875.1 Bacillota bacterium
GGCATAAGTATTTGATTTTCAGGGAAATAACTCTTGGCGATATTCCAATTTTTGAAGGGTATAGGGATATCTGTTCGGACTATTTATTTTCATATCTTTTTATGTATAAAGATCTTTACAGATTAAAAATTTCAGATAGTGACGGAGCTGTGATCATATGCTCGGATTCGGCGGAAACTGTTTTTTATATGCCTCTGGGTGATACAGTGCACGGAATAAAGGCGATCCTTGAATACTGCAAAGAAAAAAATATAAGGCCTGTGTTCGGCAAAATACCTGAAGGCTATCAGAAGCTTTTTGGGTCTGCGGGTTTTCACATTGAGGAAGACAGGAATTCCTTTGACTACATATATAACAACAAGGATTTTATAGAATATGAGGGCAAAAGGTTCAGGAAGCAAAGAAACAATTTTTACAGCTATTATAAAAGCTTTACTCCGGAATTCAGTGAGGATATTAAAAAATATATAGATGAGTGCAAGGCCTTCACCTTGCTGCACCACAATCAGCCTTATATTGCGGCTCCGACCGTCAGGATGCTTGATAATATTGACAGCCTGGGATTAAAGGGCGGAGTGGTCCTGAACTATGGGGAGATATCTGCTTTTTGCCTGTATGAACAGATTTCGGAGGACATGGTGGTCTCCCATGTGGAGCTGACCGACAATTCTCACAGGGGAGTCCATGCTTATCTTGTAAACGAGCTGGCGAAAAAAATCGGTGAAAAATATATAAATAAGGAAGATGATATGGGACTTCCCGGCCTCAGGAGATTCAAGGAAAGCTTCAATCCCGACCATATGCTTAAGAAGTACAGGGCATACCTTAAATAGCCGCTTCCGGCAAGTACGCCGATGTATATTGTGAAGCGGCAGGCAGGGTCATACCTGAATGAAGGTCTGGTCCCAGTGGCGTATCATTTTGGTCCCCCATTTTATATCGGGTTTTTCCACGGGGATTCCATACGCAAGCTTGAGAGAGGACTCCAGCATGTTTATTCCGGCTCCGTAATTTGCTATCAATGAGCCGGATACCCTGGGGTTGATCTCCAGAAGCTTTGGAGCTCCTCCGGCAGAATATTTGAATTGTATGTTGATATTATAGGAAAGGTTGAGGGATGAAATTATCTCATTTGAGTAATTTATCAATTCCTCATTTCTTTCCACCAAAGCTACTGTAGCGACTCCCATTGAGGTTTCAATTCTCTGCCTCGGTATGCATATGAAAGGACTGCCGTTCTTACATACACAATCAACACTGTATTCCTTCCCCGGTAGGTATTCCGTTATCAGAAGCTCAGGAATCCTGTCCATTTTTTTTAGCTGCTTGATATAAGCAGCCAGAGTCGTCTTTGTGCCGCTGTCGGATTCATTGAACATATCGAATTTTTCTTCGGTCAGAATTCTGAAGCCCTTTCCTCCCTCTCCGGATGCAGGCTTTATGCATAAGGGTGTATCGGGATATCCCATCTCAAGAGCAGCCGCCCTGACAGAAGCAAGCTTATGTGCTACTGAATATTTCGGTATATAAGGCCTGTCTTTGAAAAATTCATATAAGCTGACTTTGTTATTTGCGATCTTCAATCTTTCAATGTCCTCGGTCACAAGTATTTCCACGCCGATGTCCCTGAAGAGCCCGATGTTTTCCGACAGGGGAAGGAGCTCGTCGGTGTATTGAGGTATTATAGTTGTTATTTTTTCACTTTTACATATATCCAGCATTGTTTTTATGTATTTTTTGTCTTTGACCTTTGGAACCATATACTTTTTACCTGCCGTCAGAAGTCCGGAGGGGCCTTTATCCTCTGTATCGGCTGTAATAACTTCTACGCCAAAGGCTTTCACATTTTTCAGCATGGATATGTCCGACCTGGTGCCCATGGTGTCGGATATAGTCCATAATACTTTCAGCTCCATTTAATATCTCTCCTCGAATATGAGCTCTGCTTATGTATTTCACAGCTTCAAGTAAATATTTATCAGTATTTGTAAGTACTGTAATTATATATTCCGCGGAATATAATGTCAATATGCAGGTGTTTGACAAAATGTGTAGTATAATTATATACAACATTTATAACGCATCAGTAGAAAAATTTTATTACCTTAAATGGAGTGAGGCTTATGGGTAAAAGGGTCCTGATCGTATATTTTTCCGGTACAGGGGGCACAAGGCTTGTGGCTGACGGTTTTGAAGGCGTCCTGAAGGATAGGGGCTGTGATGTAATGAAGCATTCCCTGGACATTCAGGAATTCAAGCATAATAGGGACAGCTATGCTGAAATAGCAGAACGGATAGACCGGGTGCTGCTTATTTATGCCGTACACGCAATGGACGCACCTGAGCCTGTATATGAGTGGATAGCTGCAATGCCTGAGAAAGCGGGACTGCCTGCTGCAGTAATATCAGTTTCGGGAGGCGGTGAGGTATGGCCCAATACCTCCTGCAGGGTCGCTGTTATAAAAGCGTTGGAAGGAAAAGGCTACAAGACGGACTATGAAACTATGATGGTCATGCCTTCCAACTGGATCACCCAGGGTAACGACCATATTGTAATGCATGTTCTGAACAAGCTGCCGGAGGCAGTAAGCAGGATAGCCGATGAGCTGCTGTCCGGAAAAACAAGGAGAAGCCGGTTCAGGCTGAGTACAAGGATATTGATGCCTCTTTCACGGATAGAAAAGAAGCAGGGAGCTGAATTTGGGAGCAGGATTTATGCAGACAGCGGCTGCAGCGGCTGCGGCTGGTGCAAGGAAAACTGCCCCAGGGAGAACATACATATGGAAAAGGGAAGGCCTGTATTTGAAGACAAATGTATTATATGCCTCAGATGTATATACGGCTGCCCTGCTCACGCAATCAAGGCCCAAAAGTGGAGCTTTGTGGTTGTTAAAGAAGGCTTTGACCTGGAGGCAGTATGCAGAAGAATGAAGGGGATAGAGCTGGAACCGTTGGATAAATGCTGCAAAGGCCTGCTGTGGGCAGGCGTGAAAAAGTACCTGCAGGAATGGGAATGAGTGACGGAATCAATGTAATAAATATATTTGTTCAGGAAAGTTATTGCTGAATTTGTGATACAATATGATAATAAGCTATTGGAATTATAAGGAGCAGGTATGGATAAAGAAGAATCAGTCAATAACAGCAGCTTTGAGGGCTTGACCGCTGCGGAAATCTGTAAGGAGCTATATGGCAGGGAGCTTGATTGCAAGAAGCACATACTGGAATACATAGAGCTGACAAAGGTGCTGAAAAAGGACAATATAAGCAGTGGGCAGATCAAGGATACATATAATTATATATATGACAGTATAGAAGGCTTAAAAGCATCGATAAAACCGAATACAATGATGTATCTGAAGAATTGCCTGAAAGCACAGCTTGGAAAGTATGTGAAAGAAAAGGACCCAAAGCCGGTGAATCACTTTATTGAGTTTTTCAAGAAAGCTTATCCTGAAAAAAGCAGAAGAAAAGATTTCACATGGGTCTTAATGGATATAGACAGCATAACGGAAGAACAGATATGGACCACCTTGACTTATATCAACAGAGAGTGCCTGAATAATGAGCTCAGGCTGAAGCCGGAGCAAAAGAAGGACATAGTGAAGATAGTTGAAAAGCTGGTCAGCAAGAATAATATCAAGTACATAAACAGCCTGAGGAGTCTTAAGCCCTTGACGGATATACTGAAGATAAGTATTGTAGGTGCCGGAGAAGGCTTTAGGGTAAAATAGGGGGTTATAATGCCGGATACGGGTTATCAGGACGTGCACATAATTATGCTGCATGACCTGGAGGCTTTTGTACCCGGCATTTGTATTTACAGAAACAGTGAGACTGCACAATACACAAGCAGTAAAGCCATAATTGTATTTACCGCCCTGTCATTCCTGATAAGGAAGCGCTGGAATACAGAGCCGAATAATGACCAGCAGCAGGTGGCTGTAAAGCCCACAAGGGCAAGAAATACGGTAAAGCCTGCAAGGGCAGCCGGGGACTTGTAATAAGGGGCAATAAAGGTTGACAGGGTTGTGATC
>JAEXXN010000399.1 GCA_023405875.1 Bacillota bacterium
CCCCTCTTTTGGGAGATGTTGTACTGAGGCATTCAAACATATATATAGCTCTTTATATAGTAGCTGCTGCAAGATTTATCGGCAGTTCAGCCTTCTTTATCAGGGACCGGTACAACAAGAAGCCGGCTAATCAGATAAGCAAGGTAATTTAGAACCGGCATAAGCCGGTTTTTTGTTTTCAGGTCGTACGAACATATAACAAATACTACCAATTAAATGAACAGCATTGCGGCTGCTGTCAAATGTGTTGTAGAATTTGGATATGGGATAATATGGATAAATGAAATACTTGCGGCCTAATGTATATAGGGGGGATAGCGAATGGATTTAATCAGAGCGATTCAGTATTTTTCAAATCCTTTTCTGGATATGTTTTTTCAACTGGTTACAATGATAGGAGAAGAGATATTTTTTATTTTTGTTACAGCTATAGTATATTGGTGTATTGACAAAAAGCTGGGATACAGGCTGGGCTTTGTCACTCTTGCAAGCGCATGCATAAATTTCGGGATAAAGGATATGATGAGGATTCCAAGGCCGATAGGTGAGCCGGGCATCAGATCTCTCAGACTGCATACCGCACACGGATATTCCTTTCCCAGCGGGCATACGCAGAATACAACGACCCTCTGGACGTTTTTCATGCTTTATATAAAACGCGGCTGGCTCTATGCAGTGGGGATATCGGTAATATTGCTTGTAGGAGTTTCGAGGCTTTATCTTGGGGTACATACTCCTGCAGATGTGGCGGGAGGGATGCTTATAGGCTCAGTATGGGTATTTATATGCAGATTTTTATATGAAAGGGCAGAGAAGAGCGGATATAACCGGCTATTGTTCATTGGGACTGCCGCTGCAATACTTGGTATGCTTGTATTCCCTGAGGAAAACTATTATAAAGTGACCGGGGCACTTTCCGGATTACTTTTCGGATATATTATCGAGCCTCGCTACATCAACTTTGAAGTAAGGACAAGCCCTTGCATACAGGTATTTAAGGTAACTTTCGGCTTGGGCATACTGTATCTTTTAAGGCTGCTGCTTAAGATGGTCTTACCGGGTATGCTGTTTTTTGATTATCTCAGATATTTTTTATTGATTGTGTGGATAACTATTGCAGCACCTTATATATTCAAAAATTATTTACAAAATTTATAGCAGTAATATTTCAAAATATTATGCACTTGTTGTCACAATAAGAGACAGTGGAACATATACTATAAGGAATATTATGTTCCACTATTTGTTGAGAGGTGTATGGTATTTGATTATTCATGTTGTAAAAGCAGGGGACAGCTTATACTCAATTTCCAGGCGGTATGGTGTGCCGGTTTCCAAGATTGCTGCTGATAATGAAATAGATGCTTCCCAAACTCTGGTAATAGGCCAGACAATTGTTGTCATGACAGGTACTAGGCAGCACACCGTCAGACCTGGGGAATCACTGTACTCAATAGCAAGGCAATACGGTACTACCGTTGCCGCCATACAGACGGCAAATCAGATTGCTGATCCGGCATCGATAAGTGCCGGAATGGTACTTACAATACCGTCAGGAGAGGGTAAACTGGGGACAATTGAAGTAAACGGATATACATTTCCTAATATCAGAATGGAAGTATTGAGAAAAACGCTGCCTTATCTTACCTACCTGAGTATTTTCAGCTATGAGGTCAGAGCAGACGGAAGCCTGCCTGATATCAATGATGAGCCTCTTATCAGCGCAGCCAGGACAGCAAGAGTAGCACCGCTGATGGTAATTACGAATTTAAAGCCCGGGGGAGGGTTTGACAGCGATCTTGCAAGGACGATACTTACCGATGAGCAGGTTCAGAATAGGTTGATCGATAATGTGATGAATAACTTGAAAGCAAAGAACTACACAGGCCTGGATGTGGATTTTGAATATATATATCCGGAAAACAGGGAGGACTATAATAATTTCCTGAGGAAGCTCAGAAGTCGGCTTAATCCGGAGGGATATTCATTAACTACGGCAGTAGCCCCAAAAATCGCAGCCGATCAACAGGGCTTGCTTTATCAAGCCCATGATTACCCTGTCCACGGAGCGTTGACCGACCATGTGATAATTATGACCTATGAATGGGGTTATACCTATGGGCCTCCGATGGCGGTAGCTCCGATCAACGAGGTGAGAAGGGTGTTGAATTACGCGGTAACTGCCATACCCAGGCAGAAGATATTCATGGGAATGGCCAACTATGGATATAATTGGACACTGCCGTATGTAGAAGGCAGCAGGGCAGCGACAATATCAAACACCGGCGCTGTTGACCTGGCAAGGCGGGAAGGGGCAACGATCCAATATGATCAGAGATCCCAGGCACCCTATTTCAACTATTATGATGACAATGGCAGGGAGCATGTCGTCTGGTTTGACGATGCCAGAAGCATAGAAGCCAAAATGAGGCTTGTTGATCAGTTCAGGCTGGGAGGGGTAAGCTATTGGACTATAGGACGGTTCTTCCCGCAGAACTGGCTGGTACTCAGCTCGATGTTCGATGTCAGAAAAATAATATAGCAGAGCTTAGAAATCCGTTGTGCCAATAAGCGTGGAAGTTATAAGGAGATGACTGGATAACAGCCAATCTCCTATTTGTTTTATTACCATAATTATTTTTATAATAAATGCTTGGGTTAAAGGATATTTTGGTTTTTTATAGAATAAATGATTAATAATAATACTGTTTGGATATGGTTATTATCTTGTTTCTCGCGGAAAATACAGGAGGGTGGTAAAATGAATATTATAGAATATTTAAGGCAGCAAAAGGTTATTCCACAGGAGAAAGCAAACAAGTTCATCGAATTACTTGCTACATATGAAGAGAATGATGTATTGTATGACAATTCAATAAAGCAGCTGGACCTTACGATGGAGGAACATGACAGGCTTTTTACCGAGCTGGAGAAAGAGAACTTTGTTGACAGGATATATATTATAGTCTGCCCATATTGTGACAGCCTGGGAAATACATATGTTGAAAGGTTTGATATTCCGGAAGCCGAGCAGTGCAGATTCTGCCATAATGATTTCAATTACCAGGAGAACTATATGGAGGCTTTCCGCCTATATTTCAATTATCATAAGAATATTGACATATTGACTGAGCTCAGCCAGAAAATAAATTATAACCAGGAGAGAATTTTTGAAATTGCTGAAGAGATCAAGGAAATGGAGTCCAAGAGAAAGGCTCTCCAGGGTGAAAATATAAAATTTGTGACACTCAGAAATGAATTGCTGTATGATAAGAATGAAAGCAGGGCCTACGACAAGACGGTAGGAAAGTATAAGGGGAGCAATGTCAAATATATAGGTACTCTGATCTATATGAAGAAGTGTGTGGCAAAATGCAGCAAATGCAATGAAGCCTTTGAGCTGTTCAATGTCAATGGCAAATATATCGGAGTATGTCCAAGCTGTGATATTGAAATTGAGCTGTTAATGAAATAAAAGCAAAGAACTAGAGCCTGTCTTTAAGAAAAGATGGGCTTTTTTGTTTCCTCTTTGTTCTTGTACATCCTGGCATCCGAAAGCTTTATCAGTTCATTAAAGTCGTTGGTATCAGCAGGAAACTCGGTCATACCGAAGCTGAAGCTTATATTTGCAATCCTCTTGCCGCAGTACATAAGGGGAGCTTCTGAGAAAACAGTCATTATAGCCTTTATTTCTGCTTCTGACTGCTCACTGGTTTTGTCCGGAAAAATCAGGGCAAATTCATCTCCGCCATACCTGGCAAATATATCGTCAGCTTCAAGGCGGCTATTCACAACCTTGCTGAATATTTTGAGCAGAAGGTCTCCGGCCTCATGTCCGTAAGTATCATTTACCTTCTTAAGATCATTTATATCAAGTATAACAAGCGTAAATACCTGGCCTGAGGTCCTGGACTGCTGGTAAATGCGCATGAGCTGCTCCTCGAAGGAACAGCGGTTATATATGCCTGTCAGGCTGTCATGCCTGGAAAGGTAAAATATCTTTTCTATAAGTCCTGCATTTTTTAAGGCTATTCCTATCTGAGCCGCCAGGTGCTTGATAAGAGGCATATCTTCTTTTCTAAAAAGCTCGGTGCCCTCTGTAATGTCAAGGTTTATGACACCATAAAATTCATTGTCGATCTGAATTGCACAGCTCAGAACTGATTTCAGATCAAAAACCTCATTTTGCCGGAGACTCTCGAATTTATCTCCGCTCATATGTTTTTTATTGAAGCTTTCCGGGTCATTGACTATGCAAGGCTCATAGAAATCCGGAAGGTAATATTGAAATAACTCCTCGATTTCCAGGGTAACATCCTTCAGATCCTCGGGAGCATATCCGTGTGTAGCCCTGAATTCAAGATTGCAGCCATTGTATATCAGTATGCTTCCCTTTTGGGCATTTGGGATGATCTCAATTGCCTTATCCAATATTGTCTGCATTATCCGGTCAATCTCTCCTGATGCAAGGATCTCGCTTGTGATCTGCATAATGGAATCTGTAATTTTATTGTTACGCTGAAGAAGTGTGTTGCTTTGGGTCAGCCTATCCAGCAGCCGCTGATGTTCCTCCTGCTGTTTATTCTGGTAGTCGACGATTATTTTGATAATATCGGCGTGAAAAGTATCCTTGCTTATAATGCGGCTGACTTCCCTTGAAAAATTTTTATCAGTGGAATTCTCTTCAATAATTTTAACGGCTTTCCATGATATTTCCTTATACCATTTGTGAAAAAGGAATAAACCGAAGCCGTTCCATGCTATCTCAACAGTTATAATGAGCCATAAACCAATATAAGGGGATAAGAGCTGATAATAAATGTGATTGAACAATACAAGCAGCAGCAGGAAGAGCACGAAAATGATTATTTTCTTTCTGAATATACGGGGTTTTATCATTTTTTCACCATCCTGGTATAAAATTGTGATGCAAAAAATGGCGATTAGAGTCGTTCTTATGTTTATGTATATAATAACAAAAATCCTGATATAAGTAAAAATGTTTCTGGTACCGGAGGTATTACGATTTACGACAACGTAGGCATAGGTCAATTTAACCGACGGAAATGTAAGGAATTAAGTGTTACAGAGTGCTGTAATTCTACCCGGGGAAAATGAAAAGGGATAGCATTTGCTATCCCTACTTGCTTTCTGTAAGCTCGTACCTTCTGGCTCCCAGATATCTTTGCCTGTAATATTTCAGATCAAGGTCGGTGATGGTTACCCGGTCTACACTTGAACTGGCGTGTATGAATTTGTTGTCTCCTATGTACATTCCCACGTGACTTGGGCCTTTTTTGTATGTAGTGAAAAATACCAGGTCGCCGGGCTGAAGATCCTCTTTAGCCACCTTTGTTCCGCTGTTGAACTGACTTGAAGCGGTACGGGGGAGGTTTACATTGAATTTCTTCATTATATAAACTGTAAAGCCTGAACAGTCAAAGGCCTTACCGGAGGATGCACCCCACTTGTACGGAGCTCCCACGAACTGCCTGGCGTATTCAACGGCACTGCTGTTTATAACCCTTCGGCTTGCGCTTGCCCTTTCAGCAACCTTTTTGCTTGAGGCTGTATTTAATGCTATAAGCGTTGCAGTATCAACTATTCCTGTCTGAGTAAGCGAATTCATCTGCTGGAAACTCATCACTGCAGCTATGGTAGCCTCATCGTAAATGGAGGTTACCTCTGTCTTGTATATATCAAGACTTCTTAGCTTTGTCTGTATGTCAACGACCCTGTCTCCGGTATCCCCTGCTTTGAGCGGTTCAAAATCGGCAGGAAGGATTTCTTTCTGCATAATAGCGGCATTAAGTGCGCTGAAGGTATTTTTTCCGGCTATACCGTCCTGCTTGAGCCCGGATTCCTTCTGAAAAGCTTTAAGGGCCGCATAGGTCTTGTCACCAAAATATGTCGTATACTCTTCACCTTCAAAATAACCAAGTACGCTGAGCTTTTCCTGAAGAGCTGCAACATCAGCATGGGTCATACCCTTCTTGAGGGTGTCGTCACCGATATCGGCATACACTGCCGTTGAAAGAATAAATAATAGGCAGGTCACAACTATAGCGGTCAGTGAGAAGTTTACCATCCTATTCCTCAATGCATCTACCTCCCAAGAGATGTCTTGTTGAAAGATATTATAGAATATCCTTACAGAACACCTTATACAGATTTCTCTTTTGCTTGTAACACACTGTAGTAATTATATAACAATTTGTCCAAGAAATAAAGCTATAAATTTCCTGAAAAGCATTATAAAAAATATTTTTTGGAAAATTGTACGCAATATTCGTAATTTATCCTATATAACATAATATGTTATAATTATAATAAAATCATACATTTAAAAGCTGAAATTTCTATATAATAACAAAAAATGGATAAATGGAGTTGTTGATTTGAAGAACAGATATAAAGAAATGCTCCTTGTAGGCTTGTTTACAGCTTTTATGGGACAAGTTAATTTTTATCCCTTTGGTACGGATTTCAGAATAACTGTGGGAGTAGTCATCTTCACTTTTCTGCTGCTCTACTTCTATTCGCTGCCTATAATTGCCACGTCTATAGTTACAGGGATTTCGGTGCTCATAGTAAGAGTCGGCATAGATATCTTTGCATATGCCGTCAGCTTTGATGCTGCCTTATTGAGACATATCCCGGGAATGATGTATTATATTTCATACGGAATAATAATTGAGGGGGCAAGCTTCAGAAAGCTTTTTGAAAAGCCTGTTTATTTTATCTCTGCATTGGCAACTGCGGATATCGCATCAAACTGCTTTGAGCTTATTATCAGGAATCAGATTTCAAGCAATCTTTTCAATGAAATATTCTCCATGATCACGCTGGCGGCTGTGATAAGAAGCTGCCTTGTGCTGGCGCTTTTCTGGATCATAAAGTATTATAGCCTCTTTATTAACAAGGAGGAGCATCAGAAGCGGTATAAGGAGCTTTTGCTGCTTACCGCCAAGCTGAAGTCGGAGGTCTTCTTTCTTAAGAAATCCATGCAGGATATTGAGGGCGCAATGGCAAAGAGCTACTCTATCTATAACCTTATAAAGGAAAACGATACAATGGATAAGGAGGAGCGTGCCGCAATAACTGCAGACTGCTTGGACCTGTCAATAGAAATTCACGAAATAAAAAAGGATTACAACAGGATAGTAATAAGCATGGAAAAGCTGATGCCTGCAAGAGATGTATACAAGACCATGAAAATGAGCGAAATATTTGAGACTATAGGGGATATATTCACAAGATACCTGGAAGTGATAAATAAGGATATCAGGCTTAGCTTTGAAATAGAAAGGGATTTCAGGACAAGCGAATATTTTATAATAATGTCTATATTGAATAATATGATACAGAACTCAGTTGAAGCATGCTTCAAAGGGGATTCGTATATATTGTCCGCATGTTTTTTTCAGGAGGACAGAGTTGTGTTTTCGGTGGAGGATAATGGAAGGGGTATAAAGGAGAAGGAGAAAGAACTGATTTTTGAACCGGGCTACACTACAAAGTTCAATCCTGAAACGGGACAGGTCTCTACAGGCCTGGGCCTTACACATATGAAGATGCTTGCAGAGCATTTGGGAGGGAGCGTAGTACTTAACAATTCAAGACCTGGTATAACCGAGTTCCGGCTGGAGCTTCCGGTTGATATTATAACATATGAGGAGGATGAAGATGTCTAGTTTTATAATAATTGACGATGACAGAACGGTCAGAAGTATCCTTGCGGAAATAATCGACCGGTACAGACTCGGAGATGTCTTTGCAGAAGCGGAAAACGGGCTTGAGGGCGAAGAGCTGATAATGAAATATAAGCCTGACATTGTTGTTATTGACCTGCTTCTTCCGATACAGGACGGGATATCCATAATAAAAAAGGTCAAATCCCTCAATATGAAAAGTATGTTCATAATGCTTTCCCAGGTAAGCGACAAGGACATTAT
>JAEXXN010000484.1 GCA_023405875.1 Bacillota bacterium
ATGTGGAGGATTCCGTTCAGGACTACCTGGTCAGGATAGTCCAGGCAACAAGGGAGCACAAGGATATATATCTGGGCTGCAGCCCAAGAAGTACCCTGGCGCTTTTCAATAATTGCCGGGGGTTAGCGGTGATTAACGGAAGGGATTATGTGCTTCCGGATGATATAAAGGAGCTTGCTGTCTGTACTCTTGCCCACAGGATAATATTGAAGTCCGAAGCAAGGATACAGGGCAAGGGACAGGAGTCAGTGCTGGCAGAGATACTTGAAAGCATAAAAGTACCGGTGGCGGGTAAAAATGGCTAAGATGAATAAAAAAGCAATTGCCCTGATTCTGATACTGTCTGTTATGGCACTTTTTGTCGGGGGCTTGTTTGCCTATGGGCTTTTATTCATATGCCTTTTTCTTGTGATAACTTCTTATGTGGCCGGCAGAAGTATTTACGGGAATCTCGTCAATCTGACCTGGGAGACAAGCTGCAAGGCTGTTACGGGAGATAGGATAAAACTGAAAACGGATTTCTATAATGCAGGTATGGTGCCCATTCCATATATCAAGGTAAATGCAAGTCTTCCCAAACGGCTTGCGGGAGAAGAGCAAAGGCAGAGGATATACTCGATTATGCCGGAGATGATAATTACAATATCCAGGGATTTTGTGTGCAAGCACAAGGGCGTCTATAGGACAGGGGTCATTGAAACTGAATTTGAAGATGTTTTGGGGATCTTTAAATGGAAAAAGGTTTTCAAGGATGACAGGTATCTTTTTGTATACCCCAAGGTACATTTGCTGAGGTATCTTGACATACCCATGAGACAGCAGTTCGGAACAGTAGCTGTAAGGCAGAGTGCTTACGAGGACCACTCAAGTACCAGGGATATAAGGAAGTATGCCATTGGAGACAGCTTTAAGAAGATACACTGGAAGGTAACTGCACATAGGGGGGACTTCTTCGTAAGGAATGTTGAAATCAATGCCGCTGCACAGTTGAATATATTTTGGGATCTGTACGATCATGGCTTCAATGAGGAAACTGCTTTTGACATTGAGGAAAAGGGTGCCGAGTGTGCAGCTTCCATAATAAGATATGCACTGGCGCAGTCAATGCCGGTAAGCTTTACTGCCAAAGGGGAAGAGCTGGTAACTGTTTCTGCAAAGAGAGTTGACCGGTTTGAACTTTTTCTTGATATAATAAGCAAAGCCACCTCAAAAGGAGATATGCCTATAGAGGAGCTGGTAGTAAAGGAGGCCAGAAAGCTTGAATGGGATGCGACTGTCGTTGTCATAACCCCATACCTGACAAAGGCGATACCGTCATTTATCTCATTGAAGGCTTCCGGTATTGAATTTGTAATAGTATACCTGTGCAAGGACAGCAGTATCCTGAATAAAGATATAGAGCTTCTCAGACAGAATGAGTTCAAAGTATTTGTTGTCGGGCTGAAGGACGATATAAGGCAGGTGCTGGGAGGTCAATATGAAAAATAGGAACTTAAAAGAGCTGCTCTTTTACTTCGGTATGATATTGATCATGGTTATGAGCCTGAACCTGGCAATTATAGATTGTACGGGGATGACGGTGCCTATAAAGGAAGCGGCTCTGCTGACCTTTATAATAACAGTTATCAAATCTATAATGGTATTATTTCCTATAATGGGTTTTGTGCTCCTTTTTCCGGGCATTGGCTGGCTGCTCTACCAATACTATACTGCTCCGCAGACTGTGAGCTTTTATGTACAGGCAGCGCAGGAATTCTACAACTGGCTGTACTGGTATATTGCCGGCTACGATCACTTCGAGCAGGCCTACTCTATGGTGTTTCTCATAATATATATAGTTATTGCCGTACTTGTTACAGCTCCTGTGGTTTACAGCGGCAAGGGCAGCTTTGTCCTTATCGTGGCAGGCACCGGGTTATCGGCCTTCTTCTGGTTTGTATATGTTGAAAAGGCAAGAAGATATCTGTTGCTTTTCCTATTTGCTTCGATAATGCTCTATTCATATCAGATATATAAGAAAAGACTTGCAGAATGGACGGCAGCAGACAGCCGCGTGGAAAATGCCGTAGGCTATAACTGGATGATTTGCTCTGCGGTTATTGTTTCGATCTCCTTGCTGCTCTCCCTTGCACTTCCTATGAACATCGGCCCTTTAAGGGTTCCGTGGCTGAATGACAAGGTGGTAAGCCTGTTTCCCTTTATAGCTGAATGGAGGAATGATTCACTTGAGTCCTTCACCTATGGCTTCAATTCGAGATTCAGCCTGAACACCGCAGGCTATATCGGAAAAAAACTCGGGGGTGAGCTGCGGCTGGACGATTCGGTCCTTATGACTTTGAAAACCAAAGAAAAGGATACCCTGTACCTGAGGGGGACGGTAAAGGAGAAATATATACAGAATGGCTGGTACAAATCGGAACGCAGCTATAAGGAGTATGCTCCGGGAGAATCCATGGCTCTTCCCTATGGGGAAGACATCAAAACCTTTGAAGCTTCACTGGACATTACCTATAAAAAGCTTGTGACCTCCACTGTCTTTGCTCCATACTCGGTCTACCAGGTGCAGCACAGGTCCGGGAGCATATACGCTGATGAGGATTCTGAGGTATATACCTCAAAAATGACAATGAAGGATGAGGAATATACAGTAAAAAGCAAGCGCCCATATATAGACATAAACAAGCTGCGCCATGCAGGTACGAAGAACCTCAGGCCCGGAGAGCTTACGGCATATACCGCTCTGGCTTCGGATATCCCGCCCAGGGTAAAGTCCCTGTCCATGGAGCTTACCAGGCTGCATAACAATAATTATGATAAAGCAAAGGCCATAGAGGAATACCTGCGAAGCAACTACAAATATACGAAAAAGCCTCCAAAGCTGCCGCAGGAGGCAGAATTTGCAGATCATTTCCTGTTTGAAGGAAAGGAAGGCTACTGCACTTATTTTGCAACCGCTATGTCGGTATTGCTCAGGGCATCGGGGATACCTGCCAGATATGTGGAGGGCTTCGTATCCGGATACCAGGGCGCTGCAACCAGAGAAGTCAGAGGAAACAGCGCTCATGCCTGGGTTGAGGTATATTTTGACGGCTATGGCTGGGTAACCTTCGAACCGACTCCGGAATATCCCCAGGTTGAGTTTGTCTCAGCTCCTGCTGATGACGGCACAGCTTATGATGAGGAGGAAAATGCCGCACCGGCAGGAGAATTTGATACCGGAAATATTCCAAGGCATTCAAGGGAACTGGACGACATGGATTTTGAAGTAGGCGGCGATCTGTACCAGAGTGGTCAGAAGCAGCATTTTAACATAGGAAAGATAATTTTGTTTGTACTTTTTATTTCTCTTTTTGTAAGATTTACCTTTATGTACCTCGGATTGTCGCTGAAGGAAATGAGACTTGCGCGCAGCACCGGACGACAGTATGCTGTGGATTACCTTGAAAATCTGCTTTTCTATCTGAGGCACGCAGGCTTTGAAATGGAAAATGAAGAGACACTAAGGGAATTTTTGAAAAGAGTAAAAAAATACAATAAAGAAGATATTTCAGATATCTCAATGATAACATCTGTCCTGGAAAAAACCAGGTACGGCC
>JAEXXN010000535.1 GCA_023405875.1 Bacillota bacterium
CTGTGAAGCCTGCGAGGGTGACGGCATTATCAAGATCAATATGCATTTTCTTCCTGATGTATTTGTGCCCTGCGAGGTATGCAACGGCAGACGTTACAACCAGGAAACGCTGGAAATCTGCTATAAAGGCAGGAATATTGCCGATGTCCTGGACATGACTGTAGATGATGCGGCTGATTTTTTTGGCGATATACCCAAAATCAGCCGTAAGCTGGAAACACTTAAAGAAGTAGGCCTGGGCTATATCAGCCTGGGACAAAGCGCCACCACGCTCTCAGGCGGAGAGGCGCAGCGGGTCAAGCTGGCGGGCGAATTGGCGCGTGTTTCCAATGGTCGCAGCCTGTATATTTTAGATGAGCCGACCAACGGCCTGCATACCGACGACATCAAGCGCCTGCTGGAAGTGCTGAACCGGTTGGTGGAAGCAGGGGATACCGTAGTCGTCATAGAGCATAACCTGCATGTGATCAAGACAGCCGATCATATTATTGATCTGGGCCCGGAGGGCGGCGAGGCCGGAGGGCATCTGACCGCGGTTGGTACGCCGGAAGAAGTGGCGAAAAACCCGTTAAGCCATACGGGGAAATATTTAAAAAGGCTGCTGCCCATCGGTTAATTTATATATCAATTTTGAATATATCTTAGGTGCCAGGCACCTAAGATATATTGATCTACAAGAAAATGTGAATCAAATGCCTCATATAGGAGGCAATAAAGCTACTACGGCAGGGCTGATGTCGAAAAGTTATCCGGTTATATTAGGGAAAATGTGGTATAATATAACAAGAGAGGTGAGATTTTTGGAGGATAAGATGTTTGAATTAATGGAGAAATTGTACGGAGAGTTATCTTCATTTAGGAATGAAACCAATAAAAGATTTGATACTATGGATAAAAGATTTGATTCCCTGGAAAGTGATGTTAAAGGGGTCAAAAAGGACATATTGCGAATAGAAAATGACCTGAAGCCAAAGGTAGAAACTGCTCTTGACGGCTATAAGGTAGTATATGAAAAGCTTCAGGAATTGCAAGTAGAAGTAAAGGAAGTATCTAAGAAGGTTGAAACACAAGAGGTTGAGCTAAGAGTAGTAAAAAATTTCAAGTGAAAACCTCTCTTTAATAAATCACACTATTTTAGCACTCTGCAAGGGTGCTTTTTATATTCCAAAGAATGATGCCAATTGCTGAAGGCCAATACCGGCCTAGGTAGCCCGGCTGTGAGTATATATAGTGTCGATAATTGCGGTAAAATGTCGATAAATATTATTGTCGATTATTGAAAAAGCAGAAGGGACGGTTCTTTTTGCTTTCAACTGATGCGGGTGTATGTACCGGTTTTTCAATTTGTCAACTTACGAAGTAAATATAGATTAGAGAATAAGCCTCGGGAATACTCCCGAGGCTATACTTTTAATGTGGGATGATATATTGAAAGGTTATCGGGGATGCTTTCAGAGCGTGACCTTGGCTATCGGTCGGTCTTTATGGACAAAAACAAAGAAAGGCATTCCCGTGCCTTTGCAGAAAATCTTTTTAACAGCGGGGGTTAGGTGACGGACCGGCACCTATACAAATGTTAACCTGAATTTAATATCATCTGTACAATGGCTTAACACAACATTTGTATAATTTAAATTGACAGGGGAGGGCGGATTCCCTGGCAATTATTATTCGGGAGGGATGAACGTGACAGTGCTCAAAGAAAGGCAGGGGCAGGTTCTTGTTAAATATGACGGCGGTGCGGATATCGACAGGGGGCTTGATGCGCGGTATGAATGGTGGTTCAATACCGATAAGATGAAAGAGGGTATAAAGCTTGAAGAAAAAAACGGAAGGACCCAGATATATTGCTTCGATTTCGTAGGAGCTTACAGGGAGTACTGGCTGATGGAACAGTTTGACCGCAGGCTTTCCCTGGGTATCGCAGTTTAGAGAGGTAATATGAAAGGTTTTGATTTACGTAAGGCTCTGCTTGATTATTTTAGTATTATACTAGGCTGCATGCTGTCGGCCTTCGCAATAACTTCAATTCTGAAAAGCAACGGATTGGTAACTGGAGGTATTGTAGGCGTCTCAATAATTCTGGAGAGGGTTACCGGTATGAATTATACTTACATCTATTATGCCTTGTCGCTGATGGTATTGGTTTCGGCATGGCTTAGCATAGGAAGGCGCGAAGGGCTGAAAATAATATTCCTGTCAGTTTTGTTTCCCCTGGTGCTTATTGTATTTGACAATCTCAACTTTTGTCTGATTGAGGGAGACATGACGCTTGCATCGGTTTATTACGGACTAATAGGCGGAGCAGGGTGCGGACTGATATTGAAAAGGGGATTTTCACAGGGCGGAACGGATACAATTGCGAAGATACTGAACCAAAAGCTGTTCCCATTTATCAGTATCAGTGAAATACTCCTCAGTATCGATACAGCTATAATAATATCATCAATATTTATATTTGATAAAAATATTGCATTGTATGCAATTTTATCCCAGATAATCTTCACAAAGACTATAGATACTGTTGTATTCGGCTTGGAGTCAAAGAAAGTAAAAATGGAAATAATCAGCAATATGCATGAGCAGATCGCTGAGTTTGTACTGCAGAAGGTGAAAAGGGGTATAAGCACCTATGACATAAAGGGAGGCTATATGAATACCAACCGATTAAAGATAGTAACGGTATGCTCGCCCAGGGAGTCTATGCTTATCAAAGGATATATATCAAAGGTCGATAAAGAAGCCTTTGTAACTGTTATGCCTGTCAATTCCGTATGGGGCAGGGGCATTGGATTTGAAAGCCTGGGGTAAGGGGCATAGCGATTATTGAATATAAGAAAAAGCATACGTTGGTGATAGCATAATTCACCGGGCGTATGCTTTTTCTATTGTATACTGCTGCTCAATCAGAGGTACAGTACCTTTCCTTCCTGCCGGTATGCCCCCGTTGGAGAAATATTTAAGGATATACACTCATATATATTTAATGAGTGTATATTGCTGTTTGAGGGGCATAAGCTTAAGTGTCGGGAGGTGATAAATGCGATGCATATACAGGATTATTTGAAATATGAGGATGTCTGCTCTGTTCTCCGGAAATATATTACCTTCAGGAACCATTCCCATGAAAAGAAGGTTTCTGAATATGCCGAAAGAATAGTGGCTTCTATCGGAACAGTCTTTACTTTTTCCGGCGGGGAGCGCGATATGCTTCAATACAGCGCATATCTTCATGATATCGGATACTTCATAGACAAAAAAGGCCATCACAAGCATACCAGGTACATAATACTCAATGATCCGGCCTTTGACAGTCTCCCGGTGAATCTGAGATCCATGCTGGCATTGGTTTCGGGGGGCCATAGGAAGTCTATAGGCAAGTCGATAAGTGAGCATACACCCGGTGAACAAACGACCATACTGAAGCTTGCTTCAATTTTAAGGCTGGCCGATGCCCTTGACCATACCCATGATGCAGAGATCTGCATAGAGGAAATGCATCTGAGCGAGGATCGCTTCATGATTTCCCTGGGGGGAAGAGATGCTGTTAAGGTATCGGACAGAATAGAAGAAAAAGCCGATCTTTTCAGGGAGAATTTTAATATGGAAGTGCAGGTCAAATGCATATAGTGCAAATATAAATAGGTATTGATGCATTTTCTATCATATTCAAAAAACAATATGAATTATATTTTTATACAAATATAATTCATATTGTTTTTTGAATATTTATGTCATATAATTGTATAAACAAACTGATATAGGGAGGTCGCGACAATGGCTACGGA
>JAEXXN010000602.1 GCA_023405875.1 Bacillota bacterium
ATAAAAGAGCCGGATTCATAGATGATATCTCAATGAAGTAGAGGGGGAAAACGCTTAAATGGCAGAGAAGAAGAACGCTCCTGCTTATGAAGCAGAGCAGATACAAGTACTTGAAGGCTTGGAAGCCGTAAGAAAAAGACCTGGAATGTATATAGGCAGCACAGGAACCAAGGGACTGCATCATCTGGTGTGGGAAGTGGTTGACAACAGTATAGATGAAGCATTGGTAGGCGCCTGCAATAATATTACTATAACCATCCATCCGGATAATTCCATCAGTAATGAAGATGACGGAAGAGGCTTTCCGGTGGGTATCCATCCAAAGCTTGGAAAGCCTGCAGTTGAAGTAGCTCTTACAGTACTTCATGCAGGAAGCAAGTTTGGAGGAGGAGGCTACAAGGTTTCAGGAGGCTTGCACGGTGTTGGTGTATCGGTAGTCAATGCCTTATCTGAATGGCTTGTGGTAGAAGTAAAAAGGGACGGCAAGATATATCAGCAGAGATATGAAAGGGGATTCCCCGTTACTGAGCTGAAGGTTATAGGAAACAGTAAAAGCACAGGTACAAAGGTTTCCTTCAAGCCTGACCATGAGGTATTCGACGAACTGGAATACAGCTTTGAAACTCTGGAGCACAGGCTCAGAGAATTGGCATTCCTGAACAAAGGAATAAAGATAAACCTTAAGGATGAAAGAGACGGCACAGAAAAAACCTTTCATTATGACGGGGGAATAGTATCCTTTGTAAAATACCTCAACAAGAACAGGGAGGTCCTGCATAAGGAACCCATATATTTTGAAGCCAGAAGAGATAATATTGATGTTGAAATAGCGCTTCAGTACAATGACGGATATTCAGAGAGTATTTTCAGCTTTGCAAACAATATAAACACTCTTGAGGGCGGAAGTCATATGAGCGGCTTTAAGACCGCAGTAACAAAGGTCATCAATGATTATGCAAGAAAGTACAAGTATCTGAAGGATAACGATGTAAATCTTATTGGAGAAGATGTACGAGAAGGAATGTCCTGCGTCATAAGTATAAAGCTTTCTGATCCCCAGTTTGAGGGACAGACCAAGACAAAGCTCGGAAATACGGAAGTAAGGGGTATCGTTGACAGTATAGTTTCAGAGAAATTCGAAGCTTTCCTTGAGGAAAATCCTCCAAGTGCAAAAATTATTATGGATAAAGCACTGACAGCAGCAAGGGCCAGGGATGCGGCCAAAAAAGCAAGAGAGCTTACCCGTAGAAAGACAGTGCTTGAGAGTACGACACTTCCGGGTAAATTGGCAGACTGCTCCGAGAGAGACCCAAGGCTTTGTGAAATATATATAGTTGAGGGTGATTCTGCGGGAGGCTCTGCAAAGCAGGGAAGGGACAGAAAGTATCAGGCAATACTTCCTTTGAGAGGTAAAATACTTAATGTTGAAAAGGCACGACTGGACAGAATACTGACCAGTGAAATGATCAGAGCAATGATAACAGCTTTTGGAGCGGGTATCAGCGATGATTTCAATATTGAAAAAATGAGATACGGAAAAATAATAATGATGACTGACGCAGATGTGGACGGCGCTCATATAAGAACGCTTCTTTTGACCTTCTTCTACAGATATATGGGTCCGTTGATAGATGCCGGCTGCGTTTATATTGCCCAGCCGCCTTTGTACAAGGTCAGAAAGAAAAATAAGGATCATTATGCATATAACGATAAAGAGCTTGAGAAGGTATTCAAGGAGATCGGCAGGGAAGGATCAACAATACAGAGGTACAAGGGTCTTGGAGAGATGAATGCCGAGCAGCTGTGGGATACCACAATGAATCCTGAGACCAGGATTCTTCTTCAGGTTACAATGGAGGATGCTGTTGCTGCTGATGAGATATTTACAGTTCTGATGGGAGACAAGGTTGAGCCCAGAAGAGAATTCATAGAGCACAACGCCAAATATGTAAGGAATCTGGATATATAATTATATAACTGATTCGTTTTGGAGGTAATAGATTTGGATTATGAAAATCAAAAGATAATGCCAGTGAACATAGAAGACGAAATGAAAAAATCATTTATAGATTACTCAATGAGTGTTATAGTTCAGCGTGCATTGCCTGATGTAAGGGATGGTCTGAAGCCTGTTCACAGGAGAATCCTTTTTGCAATGAATGATTTGGGTATCACTCCCGACAAGCCTCACAGAAAGTGTGCCATGACGGTAGGTGAAGTTTTAGGTAAATACCATCCCCATGGTGATGCTTCTGTTTATGACGCTATGGTCCGAATGGCCCAGGATTTTTCCCAGAGGTATATGCTGGTTGACGGACATGGGAACTTTGGCTCTGTTGACGGAGATGGTGCGGCTGCAATGCGTTATACCGAAGCCAGGATGTCTAAAATAGCTGTTGAATTGATGAGAGACATAGATAAAGACACTATTGACTATACACCCAATTATGACGAGAGCCTCAAGGAACCGACTGTGCTTCCGGCCCGTTTTCCCAACCTGCTGGTAAACGGCAGCAACGGTATAGCTGTCGGTATGGCGACCTCAATACCGCCCCATAACCTGGGAGAGGTTATAGACTGCGTAGTTTCAACTATTGATAACCCGGAGATAGAATTGGATGAAATGCTTAAGCATATAAAAGGTCCTGATTTTCCTACCGGCGGTATCATAATGGGCAAGGAAGGCTTCAAAAAGGCTTATGGTACCGGCAGAGGAAAGGTCACAGTAAGAGCAAAAGCAGAAATAGAGGAAATGAGCGGTAACAGGCAAAGAATAGTTGTAAGTGAGATACCGTATCAGGTCAATAAGGCCACTATGATAGAAAAGATAGCTGATCTGGTAAAAGAGAAAAAAATAGAAGGTATTTCGGATTTAAGGGATGAATCGGACAGAGCCGGAATGAGGGTAGTAATAGAGCTTAAACGAGATGCAAATTCTCATATTATATTGAATCAGCTTTATAAGCATACACAAATGCAGGATACCTTCAGCATAATAATGATCG
>JAEXXN010000611.1 GCA_023405875.1 Bacillota bacterium
TCGCTTTCGCGACCACTCCCTTTTCCATCGCTTCTTTTAAGGATAACGAAGTCGTATACGATCCAAACACCGTTTCCAGCTTTCTTTTATCCGGCCGCTGATCCGTCGCCGTCAGGCCTATCGTAAAAGCTGTCCGATAGTATTGCACGACTCTTTTCAGCACTGGCGCAACCGCATGATGTGCTTCTGCCCGTGTCAAGTAAGAAACAAAAAAAAATTATTTTTTCAAAAATATTGGGGAACCTTTAGCAAGATTCCCCAGTATTACTTCTTTTCGATATAATGCCTTACTAACGCTAACATTATACCATTATTCAATGTGAAAGTCATCAAAGTTCCATTTGATTTCTATATGCTCGTTATCGTATATGAGCACATAGTCTATGATATTTCGGATTACATCTTCATCAAACTTATCAAGCTTGCTGAGCTTTGTCAATTGCTCCTGTTTTGCATCAACAAACAAATCCTTCTGAAGATCAAACAGCTCCTGTTTTTCAGCTATCATTTTATCAAGCTCTGCTATTTTATTTTTTACTTCAGCAGTCTTTTTTGCCATCTGCTCACGGGTTATGTTTGTCCTAGTATAATCATCATAAATCTCAAACTTTAGTTTCGCATAATGTGCTTTTGCTTTCTTTAATGATTCTATTTCCTGTCCGATATCATCAGAAGAACTGTCTTTATTCATCTGTATCTCAAACTCTTCCAACCGGACTACTGCCATTTTTCTAGCCACATCCAAAACAGCCTGTTCTATTTCTTCACCACGAATACGTGATACATGACCTTCACGACACCTATATGAAGAACCATTTCCATATTTATTAAGCCCCTTGCCACACACTCCGCAGCGAAGATATGACTTACGCCACTTGCCATTGGGCTTTCTCGGCGATTTTTCACGTCTGGCTATCATCTTATGAGCAAGCTTAAAATCTTCCACAGACACCAATGGTTCGTGACAGTTTTCAACAATTATCCAGTCCTCTTTATCTCTCTGCACAACCTGATGACCGGTATCAATGTTATCGGCTGTTTTATTGTTGATTACAGAACCAATATAGACTTCATTGTACAGAATCCCCATAACGGTGCTGGGACTCCACATATGCTGACCAATATCCCTCTCATAGCATCTCCTGACACCCAACTTTTGGTAATGTTCAAATATACTGTCATATCCATTGTCATTCAGATAATTGGCTATCTCGGTATATTTCATTCCTTTCGTAGCTAGTTCAAATATCAGCCGGACAACAGGTGCCGTTACGGGATTAGGCACTAGCATATGCTTATCATCTTCACTCTTCTGATATCCAAAAGGAGCAAATGCAGCAATGTATTTTCCCTGCTTAGCCAACACTGCCTTAGCTGCTCTTACCTTTTTGGATGCATCCTTACAATACAATGCATTCACAAGGTTTTTCAGTGCAACACTCATACCTCCGGTTGAACCAAAGCTGTTTGCAGAATCATAACTATCATTCACGCTGATATATCTTACCTGAAGAACTGGAAAAATACATTCCATATAGTTACCGACTTCCAGATAATCTCGTCCGAGTCTGCTGTAGTCCTTCGTTACAATCACCTGAATCTTACCTGCCTTTACAAGACCCATCATTTTCACAAAATCAGGTCTGTTAAAGTCTGCTCCGGAATATCCGTCATCTGCAAATTCAATGATGTTGCAGTCCTTTAGTTCCGGCAGTTTCTGAATATGGTCAAGCATCAGCTTTCGCTGATGGGAAATACTGTTACTTTCCTCATGAGCAGCCAAATTGTCATCTTCATCCGATAATCTCATATAAAGTGCTACCGTCTTATCCATTGCTGCCCACCTCTCTCTCTTCTGCCACCTCAAGCAGTTCCTTGAGGAAATCATCATACAGAAGCTTTACTTCTATATTGTTATCAGTAAATACAATTTCTGATACAAACGCTTCCACAAGTTCCCTTGTAAGTTTCCTCTTTGACAAATACTTGTTAACGGTTTCTTCCCAGCCTTCATCAATGTGAAAATCTTTCTCATAGAGACTTCTGCGGTAAAGCAGCTCAGTGATTTGAGCCTCAATCTCATTTACTCTGCTTTCATACTCTTTCTGATACTGGCATAACTCTTCTGCCGTAATAAGCTGTTCCCTGTAATCTTCATACAATCCGCTTTTGTTAGCAGTAATTCTTCTCACATCATTTTGAAGCTTTGCTATCTGTTTTGTATAAATGTCATATTGCAGGATATTCTCTTTTCTGTTGTTCATTTTCTGAACAAATTTTGTTTTTTCAATACACAACTTCATGTGCTGACGGATAACGGAAAATACGCTGTCCATAACCTCATTGTATTCATAAGACGATTTATTCTCGCACAATGCAGTTAATTTCCTACGCTTACTGCACTTATACATGAACCTGTCCGAATAAGTGTGATGCCTGATAATCAAAACACTTCCTCCACAACAGGCACATTTTGTTTTATATACCAGAATATTATCTGGCTTCTTTGGAGCTTCAGGATTAGGCTTTGATCCTTCCAAATGCTTGCTCCTTATAAGTTCAATTCTTTCCTGCACTCTATAGAAAGTATCTTTATCAATGATAGGTTCATGAGCATTTTCTACTCGCTGCCACTTGGACTTGTCTGTTTTTTTATTCTTTCTTCCCGTATCAAGAGCCTTCCTCTGCTTTCCATGAACAATATTTCCAATATAGTATTCTCCCTGAAGTATCTCTTTTAC
>JAEXXN010000301.1 GCA_023405875.1 Bacillota bacterium
TATCAAACACCTGCTCATAATATGCAGTAGGATATTGTGTCGGAACCACATCCACAACATAAACAGTTACTCTGCCAATTTCCTTACCTTCATATTTTATTACTACTTTATCACTGCCCAAGTTGTACCCTATTACCTCACCAGGGTTATTCCCCAACATAATAATTCCGCCAGAACTTGCAGCTGTGAAGATACAGGAGCATAATATGTGCCGGCCCTATCTTTCATGACGGCTTTTTCCATGGTTACCTTGGTATTATTTATAAAGGCTGTAGTATATCCCGCAATAAATCTTACTCTTGCTGCATCTTTCTTGATTTCATAGGTCATGTTGTTATCATCATTTGCAAGAATATAGCAACCCATTTTTGTATAGGTATCTTCAATAGGAATCATTTCTACTCCATATTCAAGATCTATATTTCCAGTTACCTGTATAAGGGAATTGAAGCCTGCAGCTTCAACTTTTTCTGATTTGAATATACCCTTTTCCTCCAAAAGGTCAACAAGCTTCTTATCGGTGCCTGCAACATTTGTGCTCAATGCTCTGTATATACCTTTGACAATATCATTCGTTGTAAAAGAATTAATTGCCTTTATTTCAGCAGAATCTTCCACAAGTCCGATTTTATCAGCAAAATCCAAAGTCTGGGCATATGAAAAATCTATATTCTGCTTGTAACCCAAGGTTTCAAGCATTACTTTATAAAAAGCTTGATCGCTTATCTTATCATTAACGCCAAAGCTGCCATCAGTATAACCGGTCCAACCCAATTCAGGAGTATTCTTTGTATAAGCAAGATAATTTTTCGCCCAATCTACCAAGAAATCATCTGTAAAGTTGTTGGTGCCTGTAAACTTTCCTGCTTCCTCATAAAGTCCCTTTAGCCTCAATGCAATAATATATGCCTGGAGTCTTGTGGGAATCGTAGCCAGATATTGGGTAGTAACTCCGCTTTTATCCGCTCCGAGAAGTATTCCTAATTCCTTGCAGGCCTGTGCCTACTTTCCGATAGTATCCACTGCTTGTACAGTAACACCCGGCAATGAAGCAAGCATAAATATTGTTACCATCAAAACAGCAAGTAACTTATGTTTCTGCATAGTCATCCCCTCTATATCTTTTTACATATATTTTACTCTTATTGGGGTATTCTTTTAATATCAGGAGCATACCGTTGCTGCTGAACTGAAATGATAAAAAGCTAGCGGACATGTCTGTCTAATCCCTTACGAAAAAAGTAACCGGATTTCCATCGGCAGATAAAAATAATAAAATAGCAATAAAAAGCAAAGTAGTGAGGAAGCAAAGATGGAAAAATACAAAAGCATAGACACAAAGATTATAGTATGATACAACCATCTCGATAAGAATGAGTCAACAAAGGTATATGATTCTTGGCTTGATACATAGGAAGATATAAAGGCAGTCATGAAAAAAAATATACCTGACATACCTTCTTTTGAAAAGCGGTATGAATGGACGGATTTTTTAAGCAACTTTGTTCAGGACCTTGAGCAGGAATTATACAACGCAGGTCTTGATAATGAAGCATATTTCAGTAAGCAGATTCAATACTGCGAAGAAATGTTGCGGTTGTGCGAAAACGCAGTCCGGGCAGAAACGCTCAGCTTCTGATAGCTCGTGTTCAATCACCTCGACAGGCAGCTCTTCAGACAACTTGTTCGTTGTTAAGCGGGTTCTCTGCGGTAATGTGCCTTCACCTCAGTCAAGGACGTCTCAGATGCGGTCAAATCGCCAGTCGCTTCCACCTCGTTGAAAAGGCTCATCTGACAAACATCGCTCTGATCACCGAACGCGCCATATTGTTTATGGTTTGAAAGACGAAACTGCCCGTTCAGCCACTGGTTTTGCTGCTTTAGCTGTTCGTTTTCTGCCTTCAACTCTTATATTATTTTGATCAAATTTTCTATTGAATCTTCATGTGTTTTTATAATAAAATTATACCGCAAAACCGCTTAAAATACAGCTAGAATCCATCTCTGTCCCATTAGGATTTTTTAGCCTGTTCCTGCTTCTGTTGCCAAAAACAAACAGCGCATCCGCAAACAGATTAAGGGAAAACCTATCCTGCACCAGCGTCATCAGACCTTTAATGGATTTCCTCATATCCGTACACCCGCAGCATAGATATACAGGTTTGTCATTCCATCTCATCATAGTGATCTCAGCGTGCGACAGACTTTTTCAGCAGTTCAGTATCTGTCTCAGCGTTCACAGTGACATGGCAGCCATTAATTTCAATATCCAACTTCTCTTTCTCGCGTTGTGCCTGTTTGGGATTTAGCTGAGCCCATACACTTGGTACAATAAAAGTTTGCTTACTTTTTCAACCGTATTCATTGCGATTGTATCACCTTCTCAACTGTTATACTATGTGATGGTATATTTGACGCTTACTAGGCATCAGCAGTATAAAATGCATCCCTGAAGTATATTACTGCAGAGATGCATTTTGTATTTACATGTGATTTTAATTTTTCTTATTTCTACTAAAACTCTTAATTTCCTGAGTTTTCTTCTTCTACAATCGGTTCAACAGATTGCGTCTCTCCCTGAGTTTCATCAGTCTTCGGCTCCTCTTCTCCACTTTCCGGTGATATTTCATCTGTCTCCGGCTGGGTTTCATCAGTTTGATGCTCCTCTCCCCGCTCTCCCGGCTGAACTTCTTCGATTATCTTCCCACCCTCGATAACAGGTTCTATCTCCCCTGTAATCTGCTGCTTTTTTTCTACAACTATGCAGCTTATCTTTTCATATGTATCATATTCTTCATCAGATTCTGAATCTTTAACATAGACGTACACTGTATATTCCCCTGCCTTATCTGGCGTCCACTCGCAGGTATTGTCTGTTGTGTAATCCGTCTCATAAACCCATTCTGCTCCATCATATACTTTGAACTGATAAAGTAATTCTTCTCTGCCTGCTTTTGCTACTAGTTCAATTAGGGTTCCAACTTCTGCAGCTTCTTCCGGGGTTATGGTGAAACTTCCTATTGTGATTTGTTCAGCTTCTATGAAAAATTGGGTTTGCATCAACCCTGTTTCGTTTACTGTATAGTACTCAGAGTATTTGCTTATTGCTGTACTGCTTCCACTTCCATACTCCTTTACTACTCCTCTTACCCTATAATCCGTACCTGCCTCTGTCGGTGTCCAGT
>JAEXXN010000317.1 GCA_023405875.1 Bacillota bacterium
CAATTTTGAAATTGCCAAGCTTGATATTAGGGATCAGGTGTTTCTTTCAAGAAAAATCTATAGACTTAACAAACAATAAATTGTATACCATCTCTCCGAACAAATTGTATACCATGTGTACTTGACATTAGAACCGTTCCCTACAGTGCATATGATCGTTTGATGCGCATATATCGGTCATGCTCTATGTATGATGTGATTCATCAATTACTCTATTTGCCTGTCAGATATTTCATCGGGTCTACATGCTGTCCGTTTTCCCTTACCTCGAAGTGAAGGTGCGGACCTGTAGATAAGCCGGTACTGCCGGATTTTGATATGGCCTTCCCTTTTTCAACCTCATCTCCCACCTTTACAAGCAGCTTGCTGTTGTGTGCATAAAGGGTGGATATCTTGCCGCCGTGATCTATAATTACCGTATTGCCGTAACCTCCGTTGTACCCGGAATATATTACCTTTCCGGAATTTGCTGCAAGTACGCTTGTTCCGCTTGGAACTGCGATATCTATACCTGTATGCAATTTTTTCTTCTTAAGTATCGGATGGTTTCTATAGCCATAGGGCGAGGTTATCTTATAATAGCCGGGTGCAGGCCAGCCAAGGGTTCCGCCTATATATTTGTTGGAGGACTGCAAGGCTATTATCTTTTTCTCAAACTCCTTTGACTTGGCAAGCAGTTGGTCCTCCTGGCGCTCAAGCTCCTTAAGGTCGCTGACGATCTCCTTCAGGTTCTTCTCTCTGTCCTGCTTGGCGGTTTCAACCTCCTGCTTTTTATTTGCTATCTGGTTCTTCAGCCTTTCCTTCTCATCCAGCTCCGACTTTAACTGGCTTCTTTTTTCATCAATGGAATCCCTGTAGCTTTTCATCTTGTTAAGAAGGTTGGTATCAAAATCTACTATCTTTTTCAAAAAGTCCACTCTGGAGATAAAATCCGAAAAGCTGGTAGAGTTCAGTATAACAGACATATACCCGGCATTTCCGTTCTCATACATAACGCGGACCCTCTTTTTCAGAAGCTCCTTCTGGTCGTCGGCTTCACTGGTAGCCCTCTCCAATTCCCTGGTAGTGATTGCTATCTGATTCTCCAATTGGGCAAGGGTGTTCTCTACTTTGGAAAGCTCGTCCTCAGCCTGGTTAAGCTTTTGATCCAGCTCTTCTATGGCCTTGGAAACGCTCTTTTTCTCGCTGCTTACCTGGGTCATAAGCTTCTGGGTCTGTTTGATCTGCTGGTTTACCTTATCCTGTTCCTTCTGGAGCTTGTCTATTTCACCGGGATTCTTCGCATACACATTAGCGAAGGGTATCGAAATCACAAATATCAGCAGTAATGCAACTATACTCTTCTTCAAGTTCTACCCCTCCTAAACCTTTATAAATCTTCTTACAGAAATCAGGCTGCCTGCTGCACCTATTATAACCCCGACAATGATAAGCAGCGGGCACATGCTTATTATTATCTTGTTGAAGGGCATAAGCGATATCGACATGAAGCCGATCAGCTGGTTCTTCACAAGATCAGCGCAGTAATAATATCCTCCGCCCAATATTACGCTTGCCGAAACAGCTCCTATCAGCCCGACTATTATCCCTTCTATTATGAAGGGCATCCTGACAAACCAATCTGTGGCACCGACAAATTTCATTATCCCTATCTCTCGTCTTCTTGCATAAAGTGTGAGCTTTATGGTATTTGCTATTATAAATACAGAGATAAACAATAGAATGAATATTATCACAACGCTGCTCATTCTCAGTACGTAAGTGGTATTAAGAAGCTTTTCAAGCTCTTCCTTGCCGTATACCACCTTTTCAATATTTGATATTGAAGATACCGACATTGCTACTGCCGATGCCTGGGAAGGATCCGCCAGGGTTATGAGAAAGGCATCCGGCAGTGGGTTGTCTCCATCGAGGCCCTCCAGCAAATAGGAATTCTCGCCCCAGTTCTTCTCCAGATTCTTGAGAGCAGCTTCCTTTGATATGAATTCTACTGCTTTCACTCCGTTGATTGACTTGATTTCAGTGTTCATGGTAGTTATAATGCTTTCGCTTAAGCCGTCATCGAGGTAAACCATCATCTCGATCTGTGATTCCAGCTTGGTTGCTGCGTAATCTATATTCAGCACAATAATAAAGAATATCCCTATTACCAGAAGCGATGCAATTACCGAGGTTATCGCCGCCAGACTCATTGTCCTGTTTCTTTTTATACTTCTAAAGCCTTCCCTGATAAAAAATTTGCCTGTCCTAAGCTTCACTTATATAGCCACCTCGCTTTTCATCCCTTGCGATCACACCGTTCTCTACTGCAACTACGCGTTTTTTCATCCTATCTACGATTTCTCTGGCATGAGTGGCCATAACTATGGTAGTACCCCTTTGATTTATTTCACTTAAGGTCTTCATTATATCCCAGGACATATCCGGGTCCAGATTCCCTGTAGGCTCATCTGCAATAAGTATTGACGGGCTGTTGACCATAGCCCTTGCCAGAGAAACCCTCTGCTGCTCACCCCCGGACAGCTGGCTGGGATAGAGCCCCGCCTTTTTACTCAGGCCTACCATACTCAGAACAATGGGTACCTGGCGTCTGATCTCCTTTGAAGGAGCTTCGATAACCTCCATTGCAAAAGCGACATTCTCATACACTGTTTTTTCCAGGAGAAGCCTGAAATCCTGGAATACTACCCCAATATTCCTTCTATGAAAAGGTATCTCTCTTCTTTTGTATCTGGTGATTTCCCTGTCGTTGACTATAATGCTGCCTGAGGTGGGCTCTATTTCCTTCATCAGCAGCTTTATGATGGTTGACTTGCCTGCTCCGCTGGAGCCTACCAGAAAAACAAATTCACCGTTATTTATAGTTAAGTTGACATTATTCAACACTTTATGTCCGTCTGAAAACTCTTTACATACGTTCTTGAACTGTATCAATCTATCACACCCCTTGTTACCCCAAATACCTTGTATATTCGACCTAAACATTTTATACTTCTACAATAATTACTAAAAACCCTTCTAAAATCCCATTTTTTTAAAAATTACTCATTTCTTTTTTTATTTGGTTAAAAATACTGGATACACCGTTCCACCAGTTCGGGTCCTCGGCATACCTTCTGTTGATCCATTTTATGGTGTTCACATATGCAGGCCTGTTCCGGCTGGATTCTATTATGGTGCTTGCTGCAAGCCTCGAGGAATCATAAATGTCTGTATTGTATTTCTCCCAGCTTCCATATACATTGAAGGGATTGTTCGCTATCTTTCTTGCCGCTGCCCCGCTTCTGGGTACAAAGGCCTGCTCCTGCCCCACAATGGCAAACATGAGCACAGGATGTATATCGTACTTTTGGGAGGTTTCAAGTATTGCCGTAAAGTATGGCTCCTCTGCAAGCATTGAATCCCTTCTGTCCAGCCATTTCTTAAGCTTTCCCTGGTCAATCGCCTGGTACCTGAGTTCTTCATGAAGTCCATCCAGCAGTATCATATCCCTTTTTCCTGTCAACCCGTGAAGCTTGTCCAGCATTCTGGCTTCCAAAGAAATATATCTGTCCATCTGCTCCCCGGTTATATCGGCATATCTTCCCTGCTCCTGATGCTTCAGTCCCTGTACCCTGTCATAGCCAGG
>JAEXXN010000305.1 GCA_023405875.1 Bacillota bacterium
GTCATAGAGCTTCTTGATGCAAGAATACCCATAAGCAGCAGGAACCCTGAGGTGGACGAGATCGTAGGAAGCAAGAAGCGGATAATCGTATTGAATAAAAGCGATCTGGCTGATCCCGCTGCAAATAAGAAATGGATAGAATACTTCAGCCGCGGGAACACACGGGCAATACTGGCCAATTCGGTCAGCGGCAGCGGCCTGAAGGATGTATTGTCGGCCTCAAGACTGCTTATGAAGGAAAAGCTGGATAAGCTCAAAAGCAAGGGGCTGCTGGTCAAAACTACAAGAGCTCTTATTATAGGAATTCCCAACGTAGGAAAATCCACCTTCATCAACAAGCTGGCAGGCAAAAGCGTTGCTCAGACCGGCGACCGTCCGGGAGTGACAAAATCCAAGCAGTGGATAAAAGTGAGCCAGGAGCTTGAACTGCTTGATACACCCGGTATACTTTGGCCTAAGTTTGAGGACGAAAGAGTCGGAATGTGCCTTGCCTTTACGGGAGCAATAAAGGATGAGATACTTGATGTCAACGAGCTTGCACAGAAGCTGCTGGAGCTGCTGGCAGTGAGATTTCCGGATAAGCTGAAGCAGAGATACAAGCTGGAGGCTATACCGGAGGATATCACTCCGGAAAAGCTTCTTGATACAATAGGCAGAAAGAGAGGCTGTATCATTGCCGGAGGAGCCGTAGATGTGCAAAGGGCGGCAGTGATGCTCCTCGATGAGTTCCGGGGCGGGAAGATAGGTAATATATCACTGGAGACGCCGGAGGAATTCGTAATTGCAGAATGATGTGAAATAACCGGAATGACACGGGGGTCATTCCCTACAATATACCAATTATCATGTGTTGTATGTAGGGAACGGCCCCCGCGCCGTTCAGCACCATGGTGCCGCATTCTTCATATGCTGCGAATATTATGATATAATAAAGCATGTAGTTTTTTACATGCTTGTTTTTTTGCGGAAAAACTCCGATACATATATATAAGAACAAATGAGGTGAAATAATGGCTATAAGGATAAAGTACGACGATAAGGAGAAGGAACGGCTCATAAGGATGACCGAATTCGAACGCAAGTGCCATGAACAGGGCTACAAGCTGATTGCAGGAGTGGACGAGGTGGGCAGAGGCCCTCTGGCGGGTCCGGTTGTTGCAGCGGCTGTAATATTGGGAGAGGGAGTACTGATTCCCGGGGTAAATGACTCCAAGAAGCTTTCGGAGCAGAAACGTGAATTCCTTTATGAGGAGATAAAGTCCAAGGCTTTATGCTGTAGTATAGGAATAGTGGATGAAAAGATCATTGATGAAATCAACATCCTGAATGCAACCTACCTGGCAATGAAGCAGGCCTTGGAGGGACTCGCTGCGCAGCCCGAATATATTCTGCTGGACGCGGTGACCTTAAAGGATGTCAACGTGCCGCAGAAGGGTATAATAAAGGGAGACAGCCTGAGCCTGTCTATTGCCGCAGCATCGATAATAGCCAAGGTCGAAAGGGACAGGATAGTATCCGGCTATGATGAGCTGTATCCCGGCTTCAACTTCAGCAAGCACAAGGGCTACGGAACCGGCGAGCATATCGAATGCATAAAGAAATACGGCCTGCTGCCCATACATAGAAGGTCTTTTACAAAGAATTTTCAGGGGTGATGCAATATGAGGATCGATGCAGCACGTTTTATGAACATCAAGCCGGAGGTTGCCGAGCTTTTAAAAAATATGGAAATAGGCGATACACTGAAGGGCAAGGTGTTGGAGGCCCTCGCCAACAATATTACCGTAAGGACCTCAGGGGGACAGGTGTTTACGGCGGTGCTTCCCGAGGGTACGACAGTCCTCGAGGGCTCATTGGTGGAACTGCTGGTGAACAATATAGCCGACGGTAAGCTTTATGCTGAATTCAAATCAGAAGGCAGAGCTGCCGATATGGATACAAAGCTTGCGGGCCTGCTGAGACAGTTCGGCCTGCCTGTTGACGAGAAAAACATGGAGGCAGCAAAGCTGCTGGTTAAATATAATCTCCCTATGGACAAGGACTCTATTGTAAAAATAACCGGATTGCAAAAAAGCATAGAGAACCTGAATCAGAGCGGCGAGGAAAAGGCAGGCCTGCTGCTTTCGGGACTGGATATAAAGAATACTCCTATTGATGTATTGAACAAGGCGGTCCTCAACTGGCAGGGAGAGCTGCAGAAGCACACTGCTGCCGGGAGCTTGACTGCTGAGACTCTAACGGAGGGAAAACTGCAAGTGCCGGTAAATACAGCGGGGGATAATGCCGCAGCAGCCGCGGAAAAGCAGGGTATATCGAGCAAAGCAGGTCTTGAAGCACAGCAGTCCGGGGCGGCAGAGCTTCCCGGAGGGGCATCAAAAGCAGCAGCCGGAGAAACGAATTCCGGGCTTGTAATTAGTAAAGAGGCTATACTGAAGGAAGCGATACAAGCAGCGGTTAAGGGTGGTGACAATACCTCCGGCAGTGTAAAGGGCACAGAGCTTCTGAGGGTTCTGGCAAGGCTTGGAGTAGAGTCCGGGGAAGAAGTACAGCGGCTTGCGGGTCAGGTTGAGGATATTCTTGCTTCCATAAGGAATACTGACATGGAAGCATTGACCTATTTGGTTTCCAAGGAAATGAAGATAACTCCGGCCAACCTGGGAATGCTTATAAGAAACATAGAAAACAGTGATGGAATAGCACAGTTTCTGGACAAACTGCAGCAAAAAATTGAAGGGGAAGCTTCCCCTGAACTGGCAGAAATAAAGTCGGCTATAAAAAAGGTTTTTCTGGAGCCGGGCCGGCTTGAAGGAAGTAAAGAGACCTCGGAGCAGCTTAAGGATATTGCACAGCTGGGAGAAAGGCTGGAGAGGTATCTGAACGAAAAGGGAAACAAAGACCCTGAAATCAGGGATGCCCTGGCCAATTTGAGGGATAGCCTGGATTTTATCCGGAATATCAACCAGCATAGCAACTTCATGCAGCTTCCGTTGCTGATAAACGGAGATACCTCTACCGCCAAGCTTTATGTGTTCAAGGAGGGCAAAAGGAGCAAGCAGATAAATCCCGAGGATGCTACCGTAGTGGTGGCTCTGGATCTGAAGGCCCTGGGGCATCTGGAAAGCATGATAAAGGTAAAGGGCAAAACCGTTAGTGTGACCTTCAGGGTAGAAAGCAAGGATATAGGAACAGTGCTGGAGAAAAACATAAATCTGCTGAAAGGGGCACTGGCAGAAAAAGGCTACAGCCTTAATCCCGTGAGGGTGATAAGTATGGAGCAGCCCTTCAGCCTGCTTTCTCTTGAAGCCATGATAAATGAAAATGCTTCGGACAAAATCCATTTTGATAAGAGGGTATAGTATGGATAAAAAGCTGAAAAAAGCAGCAGCTCTTTACTACGAGCCGGGAGAAACAGCGCCGCGGGTAACCGCCCTGGGCAAAGGAGAGGTTGCTTTACGGATCATAAAGACCGCAAAGGAAAATAACGTACCGGTTTTTGAAAACAGCGGCCTGGCTGAGACACTGCTGCAGTTGGAGCTTGGTGACCAGATACCTCCGGAGCTTTATGGGGTTGTAGCTGAGGTCCTGGTTTTCATTTCTAGAATCGACAGGTTAAAAGGAGTTAGGAATGGGAAATAACAAGACCTTGGGAGCCTTTGGAGAGAAGCTGGCGGCAGAATATCTTTCGGGCTGCGGTTATAGAGTGCTGGACAGGAATTTCAGCTGCAGGGCAGGGGAGATAGATATAATAGCAATGCAGGAGGATACCGTTGCTTTTGTCGAGGTAAAGACGAGAAGCAGTGCAAGGTACGGACTGCCTTCAGAGGCTGTAAGCGCCGCCAAACAGCGGAGAATGGTCAAAACAGCTCTGTATTACCTGCAGAAAAACAAGCTTCTTGATTATATGTGCAGGTTTGATATTATAGAAATAACCGTTGACGAAGAAAACAACAGCAATATAAACCTTATAAAGGATGCTTTCCAATACTCGGGAAGATACGGCTATTAAAGGAAGGAAGATAAATATGCTCCTTAGCAATTCACTGGCAATTTCCCATGAAATCATCAGAAGGGTGGTTGGACCGGGGGATACGGCGGTTGACGCCACCATGGGAAATGGCAATGATACACTTTTACTGGCAGAGCTTGTAGGCGAAAAGGGTATGGTATATGCTTTCGATATACAGGAGGCTGCATTGAACAGCACAAGGAAAAAGCTGAAGGTTGCCGGGAGGGATGGAAATGTAAAGCTCATTCTGGACGGGCATCAGAATATTGACAGCTATGTTCCGCAGGGTATCAAAGCTGTAATGTTCAACCTGGGCTACCTTCCCAAGGGAGATCACAGCATCGGTACAAAGGCGGCTACCACAATAGAAGCTTTGAATAAATCCATGGAGCTGCTTATGACCGGAGGTATAATAATGCTGGTGATATACTACGGTGGAGACAGCGGTTTTGAGGAAAGGGATGCAGTGCTGGAATACCTGAAGACAATTGATTGCAGGAAATACACAGTGCTGGTCAGCGACTTTGTAAACCAGATAAATTGTCCTCCCATAGCAGTCTGCATAGAAAAGAATCAACTGTAGGGAACGGCTCATAACCGTTCCAGATTGTTTACCGGATGAAAATAAATATGAAAAGAGGCGATGGCTTTGTCAACTAATAAGAACATGAAGGGCTGGGCGTTTCTCATGAATGTGGCCGACGACCAGGAGGCAGTCCTTGTGGAATCGGTGCTTGGAACTGAGAACATACCTGTACAGAGAAAATACAAGGAAGCAGGGAACTATCTGGAGGTATACATGGGAATGTCCCGCTACGGGATCGACCTGTTTGTTCCGGAAGACGCCCATGAGCTGGCAAAGGGCCTCTTAGATTCTGAAACGGTAGACATGCCGGAGGAAACAGGCATGGAGGAGGTTGCAGAGGAAGCAGTGAAGTATGAGACCAAGAGAAGGAGTATTGTATGGATCATACTGCTGTATCTTTCGCTGCCGGTCATTGCAGCTTTGATATGGAGGATTTTTGCAGGGTAGAAGTGGGGCAGATACCTTGTCCCACTTTCTTTTAAAAACAATAGCCTAATGCAAATGGTTGAATTTTCTATCCACGAAATTATTCAACCCCAAAGTTAATCACTCCCAGTCTTACATATTGGTATTATTTACCATATATAACAAGCATATCGAACATACATTCCAATGTCAATGTATTATGTAATTGAGTACTTTTAACCAGTACGTTTACCTATATTTCTTCATTATTCTGGCGGCCATTTGGTTTTAATCACATTCTGATAATAGGAAGGAATCAGATAGCTCTCAAGATGCTCAAACTTGACTATTTGAGGTTTTTCTCCATATGCGACCCTGATGGTAATATTGTCTCGGCCTACGCTGTTGTGAGGGCCTAAATACGGCAGGACTTGCAGCTTTATTATGAACAGAGTTGTTCTATAGCCATTAGGTCGCTCAATACCAAGTACCTTTACCGACCGGGTGTCTTCACCTGGAAGCTCTTTTAGATATTTCCCATAGAAATCACTTATTGCCTTATTTATTTCGGGCATCAGAAGTGTCACAAATATGTCCTGATACAATACTTCCTTAGTGTTCTCTTCTGGCAGTCTCAATTTTGCAGTAATTGTGGCCGGTCTGACGGAAAGGAATATTGAAGCACTTATGAGCAATGCAATAACAAGAATTAATACCTTTTTCAAATTTAAGAACCTCCTGCAGCAGATATATTTATAGTGTTTCCCTAAGAAAAGAAAAAAAGTCGAAGCTCTTATCTCTCACAGTCCTGGGGGCTGGGCGCCAGCCTGTTAATTTGTCAACTAAATTTAGAGATTTGAATGGAACCTAAGTGAAAAGCTTAGATTTCTTCTTTTGTTGGGACAAAACATATGGTAAAGTAAGGGAAATGGAAGTTTATATGAAAATATCAAGGATGTGATTGAAGATGGGCAGATATACAAGAGAAGAAATGGCAGGCGGATATTACTATACTTTCTAAACGGTAAACAAGTTAATAAGTCAACAGGCTGGCACCTAGACGTGATTGAAAATGGAGGGAATTATATGAAGAAAAGAACCTTGTTAGTATTGAAATATACATACAAGGAAATCGCATATAACATCAACATAACAGAAAGTTCGGTAAAGGATATTATATACAAAAGTAAGGGCGCAAACAAATAACCGCCTAAACGTCGTGCCTGGCACTTATTCTCCGTTTCCCTCCAATCAAATTTAAAAGTAATCCGCCGGCGATAACGCCGGCGGTCTGATCGTTCACATTTGTGGCTATGTTTCAAATCATTTTTGTGATTACTTTGCTGTCGCAAGACGTTTTTGCTTGCGTTTTTCCCAGGTCGCCCAAAGCGGACCGACGATACATATTGTTGAGTAGCATCCGCTAATGGAGCCGATGGCCATAGGCAGCGCGAAGCTTACAATAGAATCCAGCCCATTGATTGCGGCAAATACATATAAAATAGCTATGCTCACAAACACGGCAAAATTGGTATTTATCGACCGTGTAAAGCTCTGTGAAATGCTTTTGTCCACAATATCCTCAACCGGCA
>JAEXXN010000322.1 GCA_023405875.1 Bacillota bacterium
CAGCTATACAGATACAGTGGACAGGATATTTGAACTGCCTGAAAAACCAATCTGTCTCACGATATTTTAGATATAGGCATTTTATAAAATAATTGGGGGGAAGCATTAATGTTTCAGAATGATGCTCTTGTTCAGAATACACTTAATGTAAACGATGTTCTGGTCAGGATATTCAAGCTGCTGCTGGTAGCCGTTGCTGCAGTTGTTATCCTGAAAGCTGCAGGCTTTATTGCGCTTCAATGGCTGTATATGATCATAATTGCTGTTGCTGCCGCTCTCGTCTGCCTGGTACCTATTGCATGCAGGAACTTCAGAATGGATGCCGGAGTGGTAAAGCATGTGAGCATCTACTGCATGTCTATACTCTTTATTTCCGCTTACTGCTGTATGGATATAGGGATCATTGCATTTCTGGCTATACCCATAGGCTTTGCCTGTATGTATTTTGACGTGAAGCTGATAAGGCTTTCTATTGTATTATCGCTTTTGGGCTTCGCCCTGGGGGAGGCGGTAAACGGGATGGCGGCTTGGGGTATTGACATCCTGCCGGATAGCAGCAGCATAAGTATCGCGGTAAATTCTTTGCAATTCTTGATAATAGCGGCATTGCTCGCTGCCATTTCCCAAAATGCATTGAAGATGCTCTCCGGTGCACATAGCTTCTACGAAAATATCAACAGCTTATTCTCAAATATACAGGGTTCTTCACAAAGCCTGGAGGCGGCTGAAGGGATAATTTCGGAGGGGGTAAGCTCCCTGGCAGCTTCTGCTGACGAGGAAGCAGGCAGCTCCAACGCAAAGGCAAGGGATATAATATCAAACATCAATAAATCCATGGAAAATGCCAAGGACCTTATAAAGCACACCCAGACAATGCTGAAGGGTAAGGGCCGGGACGCAAAGGCGGCCGATGAGGCTGCGAAACTGGAGGAATACGGCAGGAACACCAGGGAGCTGATTGGCAGGCTTTCGGAGTATACCGACAAGATCAAGGAAGACCTGGGACTTATAGCCCTCATGATAGATGAAAGCAAGCTGCTTTCGGCAAATGCGGCTGCCGAAGCGGAAAACGCAAGCTTGAATGGAAGGGGCTCGGTGATAGTCGCTATGAAGGTGGAAAAGCTGGCTGACGAGTCCACAGAGGCTGCAGTACACATACAGGAGCTTCTGAACAGTGTGGTCAAGGATGCGGAAAGCACCGTGAACTCAGTAGCACAGGCATATGAAGAGATATTCAAGAGCCTGGAGCTTATTAATAGATCGGTGGAAACACTTGTAAAATGGCTTATGTACAAAAATATAAATTAACCGGCACGACAGTTTAATTTATGAAATCTGCAAAATTAAAGTGCACCTCAAATATCAGCTAAAAGACCGGTATTTGGAGGTGCACCTTTTTATGAATTCTTGTATATCAGTTTATACTCGCTGCCTGTAATTTCAAAAAGCTTTTCTATATCCTCACTGATCATTGACCGTATATCTCCACTATATTCAAATTTTGCAGAAATCCCACAGCTGGAGCTGAGCTTCCTTGGTACGGGCATCAGCTCTGCGGTCATGCTCCTGCTCTTGAGGTAGTTTTGATATTTTACAGCACCACAATGAGTGAAGAAGGTTGCCAGATACTGCATGCTACTTCTTCAGGGTCAGCAGGAAATCACTGCCCTGGGCTGTAGCTTCCACCTGATAGCCTGAATTACCTGCAAATCTTGTTATATTATCACGTGCAGTGGTATTGTCCACCAGTACTTGTATTCCTTCAGGATACTTCTCTACGCCCTTCTTTGTCATAAGCACAGGCTGCGGGCAGGAGAGTCCCCTTGCATCGATCTGATTAAGCTTCAAGCTCAACATCTCCCTTCATTTTAACCTCGACTGTCTTTTCAACATTGAAATATGAAACAAGCAGCAGTATTGCAAAACCGATGATTACCGCGAGTTTTCCATTGGGAGTCGGTCCCTTGGCAGAAGCGGCAAGGCTGAAATTGTGTGCAAAAGCAGCACCTGCGGTCAAGCCCAGAACAGTTATTACCGAGTCAATATTTCCCTGGGCAGATAGAATAAGCTGTCTCAGCGGGCAACCCCCGAGAAGCACTGAACCCCAACCTGCCAGGGCCATTCCAAGGAAATTCCACAAGCCGTCCGCATGGGCCACAGGCTGATCTGCGAAGCCCAGGTTAAATTTACCTATTACCAGGTTGCCTATAATAGCTGCTACAAATATTGCAAGGAATCCGGAAATCAGATACCAATCCTTAAAGAGGATAACATCCCTTATTCCGCCTACCATACAAAGTCTTGTTCTCTGGGCAAGTGCACCGACAATAAGTCCGGCCACCAATGACAGGATAACAGGCGCATGTGCAGCACCAGGGGCTTTTTCGCTGAAGAATATGAAGGCCGGCTTTACTACAAGCAGTGCCAGCAGGCCTAACATGGCTGCCGGGAGGATGAAGCCCTCAAATTTGATCAGGTTGTAAGCCCTCTTTAATGTAAAGCCCTTGTTCAGGAACAATATTCCGACACCTATACCCGAAGCAAAGCCCGCAAGGCCTATAAGAGCATTAAGGTCGCCCCCTGCGATTCTGAGCACCATTCTAAGCGGGCAGCCCAGGAACATAAGAGCACCGATCATTACGATGAAGCCAAGAATAAACCTTACCAGCGGTGAAGAACCGCCTTTGGCTGAGAATTCCTTCATGCCGAAGGCTGTAAGAAACGCTCCCAATACGATACCAATAATCTCAGGTCTTATATATTGTACCACTTCTGCCCTGTGAAGTCCAAGACCTCCGGCAATATCCCTGATAAAGCAGGCAATACACATACCCATGTTGGCAGGATTGCCGAATTTCACCAGTAATACAGCCAGCAGGCCGACTACTGCACCTGTAAAAATGATCCCCTTCTTATCTTTCATGATTAACCTCCTCAAAAATAAAATAATATTATATTCCAATTAGATTATAATTAAAAATTTAACAAATTAGTAATTGATATAATAAATATAAATATTAATCTGCATTGATAAAATCTATATAGAAAACGCGAGAGTTGTATTACAATGGAAAGAGGAGAGTGATAGTAATGGACAGAGTATATTTAGACAATGCTGCAACTCTGTACCCGAAAGCGCCGGGGGTAGGGGATGCGGTAAAGCATTTTATAGATGATATCGGTTGTAATGTGAAAAGAGGGGTCTACGAAAGCTCCCTCTCTGCAGAGGAAGCAGTATTTGATACAAGAGAGCAGTTGTGCAGGCTTTTTAATTTCAACAGGCCGGAGAATGTGATCTTCACACAGAATATAACCCAAAGCCTGAACTTTATCCTGAAGGGCTTTCTCAAGCCTGGAGACCACTGCATAGTATCCTCCATGGAGCACAATGCGGTAATGAGACCTCTGACACAGCTCAAAAGCACAGGAGTGGAGTTCTCAAGGCTGCAATGTGACAGCTTCGGCAGGCTGAAGCCGGAGGATATAAGAGGAGAGATAAAAGATAACACAAAGGCAGTTATAATGACCCATGCCTCCAATGTATGCGGTACTGTGCTGCCGCTTTATGAGGTGGGCGAAATCTGCAGGGAAAAGGGGCTTATGTTCATCATAGATTCAGCCCAGAGCGCCGGAGCACTGGAGCTGGACTTTATCAAGCTGAACGCCGGTGCCATTGCCTTTACAGGGCATAAAGGCCTTATGGGGCCCCAGGGAATAGGCGGCTTTGTTGTAAGCGACAAGCTGGCAAAGGCCATGGACCCGTATATAACCGGGGGAACAGGAAGCTTTTCCGACAGCGAGGAGCAGCCGGAGTACCTGCCGGACAAATTTGAAGCCGGAACGCCCAATCTTCCGGGAATATTCGGACTTAATGCAGCTTTGAAGTATATTGATAAAATAGGAATAGAAAGCATTCTGTCAAAGGAAATGGAGCTTACAGGTGCATTTATAAAGGAAGCCTCCAATATGAGAGCTGTAAGGCTTGCGGGTATCCGGGGCATAACCGGAAGAACGGCTGTGGTGTCACTGGACTTCTGCGGAAGGGACAATGCTGAAATAGCCTATGAGCTGGACCGGCAGTACGGGATCATGACCAGATGCGGCCTCCACTGTGCCCCATCGGCTCACAAAACTCTGGGCACCTTTCCCCAGGGAACGGTGCGCTTC
>JAEXXN010000516.1 GCA_023405875.1 Bacillota bacterium
GGTTATAGGTATTGCTTCCATAGCCGAATCTGTCCCCCAAGCCCTTTTCTTCCCCCGTCGGGATGCTTATTTCATATTCCATATATATCTGATTCCTGTTTCCAGGCTGAAGAGGGCTGCGGAAGGGAACATACAGGAGTGTGGAATCCCGGCCTTCTATCCTGTACTGGGAATCATTCCCGTTAATTTTTATGCTTTTTATGGCGATTGAGCCTCCAAGCTGCTTGAAGGCGTTGGGGTATATGTGAAAATAAGCCTCCTGCAGAGGGACTTCCTCGGTATTTATAAAGCTGACCGTCTGCTGCCCCGAAAGTGTTTTCTCCGAAGTGTCAAGGACCAGCTTCATTGTATAATCATGGGTATCCTGAAAACGGGATATGCTTTTAGCTTCTATGCTGTCTGAAGGAAATGGCTCCGGCAGCCAGAAAAGGATATCATAAGTGATATACGCCAAAACCCCTATCACCAAAAGCCCCAGAAAGCTTCTATTTTTCGGGAGCTTTAACCCCTTAAGGAAGTTTTCCCTCTGAGCATTGCGGCAGACAAGGTAAAAAGCCGTGAGCACCAATATTGCCGTGCACAGGATGCCTCCTTCTATTCCGAAGGCCCCGCCGGTAAGCAGCTCATCCCCCGTCAAAGAAAGCCTGATGATGCCGTCCTGCTTGCCCCCGCTGACCGGAGATGCAAATACCGTACCCATTATGTAATTCCATGAGAAATGAAAGCCTACTGCGGACCACAGCTTTCCGTCCCGCAGCACCAGCAGGTTCAGTACAATGCCTGCCAGAAAAATATTAAACAGTGCAAGAGGGGTGACCCCAGGGTTAAATATATGCATAAGGGCAAATATCGCCGAAGCTGCCATGACCGCACCCGCTGCAGAAAGCCGCCTCTTCAGATAATGGTATATATAGCCCCTTACCAGAAGCTCCTCTGTAAATGCCACAGCAAAAAAATACAGGAGGAACCCGTTTGCCAGCTTTGTCAATATGGCTCCGGCGTCCGCTTCATTCAGTCCCCTGAGCTCTGCCATGCCTGACACAAGCAATATTGCGAATACCGACATAACGGCTGCTGCGCCTTCAATACTTCCCCTGGCAAGCTTCCCGTACCAGCTCTCAGAAAAGGCCAGGCCGATATCGGCAAAGCTTTTTCTATCCAGCTTCAAATAAAGAAATGTAACAGCCAAAGCGGCAAAGAGGCTTAATGCGCCCTCCAGCAGCTCCGGCGGCTCATTCCCCGCAAAGCCCCCTGCAAAAAAGAATATCGACACCATTGCTATTGCCGCTGCAAGCATATATACCACAACAAATCCGAATACCTTAAGCATCGGGATAAAATACTTTCTGAACAATGTAAAGCCTCCATTCCAGCATTTATATTTATTCAAATTATATCCAAAATATAATAGGATTACTACATAACCCATCAAATAGTAAAACTGTAAAGCCAATATACAAACGAGTGTCAAGATAGTAAAATATTGATAAGAGAAATCAGGGAAACAAGGGAAGAAAATTTATATAATCTCCGGCAAGAGAGAAAGGCGGCGAACTTGTATGAGGCTTCTCAGAGGTAACTACCCGGTGCAGTTTATAATCTGATAGCAGATTGCATCGGGGTATCTTAATTTGTTATCAGTTGACTGCACCGATTTCATAAACATTATTTAATTATGAAGAGGAGTAGTTATTATGGATTTTAAAAGATTAAAAGAACAATGGAAAAAAGAAGAGAGTATTGCACATATTCACGGATGGGATTTCTCACATATTCATGGGCGGTATGAAGAAGGTCAAGACATACCGTGGGATTATGAGGCAATCGTACGCAAATATCTGTCATATAGCTCCAGACTGCTGGATATAGATACAGGAGGCGGAGAATTCTTATTGAGTTTAAACCACCCATACAAAAATACAAGCGCTACAGAAGGATATCCCCCTAATGTTGAGTTATGCAAAACAGTTCTGTCACCGCTGGGTATAGACTTTCATGAAGTAAAGGATATTAATTGCCTTCCGTTCGGAGACAGCTCATTTGATGTAGTGATTAACAGGCATGGTGAATTCAACGTCAAAGAGTTGTTTCGTATTTTGAAGCCAAATGGCTTGTTTATTACACAACAGGTAGGTGCGGAAAACGACCGTGAGTTAGTCGATTTACTGCTTCCCAATACAAAAATGCCGTATCCCGAACAATACCTCAAGAAAACAACTGAAAAATTTGCAGGTGCCGGGTTTGAAATTATAGAGTCGCAGGAGACATTTCCAAAAATCAAATTTTATGACGTAGGTGCGCTAGTATGGTTTGCTCGAATTATAGAGTGGGAATTTCCCCATTTTTCTGTTGAAGCCTGCTTTCATAATTTGTGCAAAGCGCAGCAGATATTGGACAAAAAGGGTGCTATAGAAGCCTCAACACACAGATTTCTTTTGGTGGCAAAAAAGCCGGTAAATTATTTTACGGCTGAATTTTAAAACAGACTGTGAAAAAATTTGTCCTAAGGAATCACCGGGAGTATTATTTGTACCTTTTCTATAGTATAATTATTAAAAAGGATAGGAGAATAAAAATGGATAAGTTAAGTGATATAGGCCGGAAGGTCGCAACAGCAGCAAAGTCGGTAACAAAAAAATCTGAAGATGTGGTTGAGATCACAAAACTGAACCTGACTATAGGAAATGAAGAGGATAAGATCAAACGGCTGCTCTACGAAATAGGAAGCGAGCTGTATAGGGGCTATACCAACGGAAATGCCTGTGAAGGCTCCTATGAAAAGCAATGTGAGGAAGTGAAGCAGCTCGAGGAAAATATCAGCCTGCTGAGGGAAAGAATACTGGAGCTGAAAGGCAATAGGACCTGCGGCAAATGTAAGTCGGTTGTTTCCCTTGATGTGAACTACTGTCCCAACTGCGGAGAAAAGCTGGAAAAGGAAGCGGAAGAGCAAGCGGTAGTGGTAAATGAAATAGAGGATGAAATCTGATAAAAACAGCAAACCACCAAAAGTGGTTTGCTGTTTGTTATAACGAGGCTAAAGATGTCCCCCACTTCTTATAGGTGGCGGGTACCGCTTCGTTATCCAACAGGCGGTGAGCATATCTCCCGCCTCGTTGAAACGCTCGGGTAGGTTTTTGCAAGCCTGCAAAAACCCTCATTGAAATCTTGTTATAGTCCTATTCTGCCGTCTATTCCATACATAAGATTCATTGTCTGTATTGCCTGGCTGGCAACTCCTCTTACAGCATCGTCAAGGACGGTAGTCACTGTGAGCCTTCCGGAGTCTGCCTCCATCGAAGCACCTATTTTGCAGAAGCACCTGTCAAACCCGTTCCTTGCTTCATTTATCCTGCCGTCGTGGGAAACCTCGACAAAGGGATTATCCTTATAAAATTCCCTGCATGCTTCCAGGATGTCTCCGCTGCTCATGCCTGCAACCGGGGCTGCCGAGATAGTTGTCCTGATACCTTTGGTCCCGGGGATCACAAATGCTTCATAAGAGCCCAGCTTTTCCCTGCCGAACAGCAGCTCCATCTGTTCATTTACCTCTTCTGCATAGGCGGTGCATTCCAGTTTGTATGTTCTTACCCCATTTTTCAGCACCTCTGCATCAGTCAGCTTATCAGTTCTTCTCAAGCTGGTGATTCCAGATTTCGAGCTTACGGTCACTGAGCCGGGAGCCGCAAGCCTGTTTGATACGAGAGGGGCCAGGCCCAGCAAGGCACCGGCGCAATAGCTGCTTGGGTTTGCCGCAATGAAAGCAGCCTTCATCCTATCCTTGTAAAGGTCTGAAAGTCCATATACAGAACCCGGATATGCACTGCCTGCCATATCCGGCCGATTGACTCCCAGGCTGTGTTCATCGCTTATATCTATTATTCTCTTTCCGCCGGACAGCGCTTTTATATATACATCCTCCGCCATTTCAGCAGGTAATCCGCTGAATATGACATCTGATTTTTTAATTGCATTTACCATATCCCAATAGCCAGGCTTTTCTTCGTTGCTGACCGATGGATATATCCCGGCCTCGCAATAGCCCTGTATATCCGTTACAGTGCTGACCTGCGCATCCGGATGGCCTGCAATAAGCTTTGAAAGTGCTTCCCCGAAATACCCCTTTGCGCCGATTATTCCAACCCAAATCATAAATATCTTCCTTTCCACAGGTGTTTCTTAAAGCCGATATCCTTTCAAAACACCGTAATAGCTTCACAGTCAATAAAATCATACTGCTTTGTTGCCTTGATATAATTATTATAATATTCTAAGCATATTTATGCAAGTACAATGTATATTTTTTGTGTATAGTGGAAAAATAAATATTTGGATCACTTTTTATCGCCTGTCACGCTTTCGTCGCTGTTTTCCGGAAATTCAGATTTATGCATTTTTATTCATTATATTAGTCTGTATCCGTCATTTAATTACAAATTTTTTATAAAGCTTCTTCCTGCCATTACGGCCTCTCTTACCCTCTCTTCAGACGGGCCCCCTGGGGTTTTTCTCCTGGAAAGGCATACCTCCAGCTTCACAAACCGGAATACATCCTCCTCCATGCAGTCGGCAAAGCCTTTTAATTCATCGAGAGACAGTTCTTCCGGCTCCTTTTTGGCTATTATACAGTAGCTTACTATTTTCCCTGCTGCTTCATGGGCATCCCTGAAGGGCATTCCCTTCTCCACCAGGTAATCGGCGATATCCGTGGCATTGAGGAAGCCGCCCTTCATATTGCCTGCAAGCCTGTCTTTGTTTACCGTTATGGAGTCCAGCATAGGCATAAATACAGAGATACAGTTTTTCAGAGTATCCCCGGCATCGAAGACCGCTTCCTTGTCCTCCTGCATATCTTTGTTATAAGCCAGGGGCAGGCCCTTCATAATAGTAAGGAGACATACCATATCCCCGTACACTCTTCCGGTCTTTCCCCTGATAAGCTCTGCAATGTCAGGATTCTTTTTCTGCGGCATAATACTGCTGCCGGTGCTGTAGCCGTCATCCATTTCTATATACCCGAACTCTTGGGTGCTCCATATGATCAGCTCCTCGCAAAACCGGCTGAGATGCATCATCGCGGTAGCGCAGCAGCCGATAAATTCTATTGCAAAATCCCTGTCGGAAACCGAGTCTATTGAGTTTGCCGTAATACTTGAAAACCCAAGGCTTTCAGCTACCATTTCCCTGTCTATGGGGTATGTAGTTCCTGCAAGAGCACAGCTTCCCAAAGGCATTACGTCAATTCTTTTAAGGCAATCGGCAAATCTGCCCATATCCCGCTTGAACATTTCAAAATAAGCCATAAGATGATGCCCCAGGGTAATGGGCTGAGCCTTCTGCATATGAGTATAGCCCGGCATTATTGTCCCTGCATGCTCCTCCGCCTTGTCAAGCAGCAGCAGGGAAAGCTCCTGAAGAAGCCCCAGCACCCTGCCGGTGTCCTCTTTGAGATACATCCTCAGATCCAGCGCTACCTGGTCATTCCTGCTCCTTGCAGTATGAAGCTTTTTCCCTGTCTCTCCCAGCCTTTCGATAAGAAGCTTTTCAATATTCATATGGATATCTTCCGCAGCATTTGTAAGATCGGCGCTGCCGGATTCAAGCTCCTGCCCTATTTCCTCAAGGGTGCTGACTATATCTGCCGCTTCCCGGCCGCTTATTATTCCACATTTCCCCAGCATAAGGGCGTGAGCCTTGCTTCCCTCGATGTCCTGCCCATACAATCTTGAGTCGATAGAAATCGAAGCATTAAAGTCTTCAGCCATTTTTGCAGTATCTTTATTAAATCTTCCGCCCCACAGCTTCATTTAGCCTATCTCCTTTTCCTCCTCCAGCTTGGTCAGCTTCCTTTTCATAAGAGCCATAACCTCAACAGGCAGACCAAACAGGTTTATGAAGCCTTCTGCATCCTTCTGGTTATAGATATTATCGACATTCTCTCCAAAAGTAGCGAAGTCTTTGTTGTACAAGGAATATTTCGAGCTCATTCCTGAAATTATACATGAGCCTTTATACAGCTTCATTGCAACTACTCCGGAAACGTTCTGCTGAGTACTGTCTACAAATGCATCCAGGGCTTCCTTCAAGGGTGTGAACCACAAGCCGTCATACACCAGCTCTGCATATTTGTTTGCAACCATCTGCTTGAAGCGCATGGTCTGCTTGTCAAGGGTTATATATTCAAGCTCCTTGTGTGCGCTATACAGTATTGTACCTCCGGGTGTTTCATATACCCCTCTGGATTTCATCCCCACAAGCCTGTTCTCAACCATGTCCATAATGCCTATTCCATGCTTTCCGCCTATCTCATTGAGCTTCTGGATCATTGCCATTGCGTCCAGCGCCGTACCGTTCAGCTTTGTAGGAATTCCCTTCTCGAATTCTATTTCAACAAGCTCCGGCTCGTCAGGTGCATTTTCAGGTGCGTTTGTAAGCAGATAAATATCCGTCGGATGAGGGTTCCAGGTATCCTCCAGGTCTGCACCCTCATGGCTCAGGTGCCACAGGTTCCTATCCATGCTGTAGGGGCGTTCCTTTGTTACAGGCAGCGGTATTCCTCTTGCTTCAGCGTAATCTACTGCCTGCTCCCTGGATTTTATATCCCACTCACGCCACGGAGCGATCACCTTTATATCAGGATTCAGCGCCTTTATTGCCAGTTCAAAGCGTACCTGGTCATTACCCTTTCCGGTACAGCCGTGGGAAATATATTTCGCTCCCTCTTTTTCTGCAACCTCCACCAGCTTTTTGCCGATAAGCGGCCTTGCCATTGAAGTGCCCAGGAGATATTTATCCTCATATACAGCCCCTGCCTTCAGTGTAGGCATAACATAATCCTCTGCAAACTCCTTCCTTGCATCGATTACATATACCTTTGAAGCTCCGGTGCTCATAGCCTTCAGTCTTACGGTATCCAGCTCGTCTCCCTGTCCTACGTCAACACAGCAGGCTATTACCTCCAGATCATAGTTCTCCTTCAACCACGGGATTATTATTGATGTGTCAAGCCCTCCCGAATATGCAAGTACAACCTTGTTCTTATTTGAATCCATATTAACGACCTCCATTTAAATAGATAGTAGATAATAATAATTATAATAAGTATTGCATATTTATGCAAGTATTATTTTAAAATTATACATATTTTTTCCTGAACGCTTTGCGATTATGCCCTCCAATCCTTATTTATCAATGAGTGCGTGGTTTTATATTGAAACGCGGTGGCAGTACTTTATACATGCTTATACATTATTTTTTCATTTCAGGGGCATAAAAAGACGCTCCGGAAGGCTTCCGGAGCGTCACTTAAAATCTTATTACCTGTCGTCTCATTCCTACATTAAGTACCAGGCCGACTGCCGCCATGTTTGTCAGCAGCGAGCTTCCCCCGTAGCTGATAAAGGGGAGCGGGATGCCGGTTACAGGCATTAAGCCTATCGTCATGCCTATGTTCTCCAATACATGGAACAGGAACATAGACATAACACCCACACATATGAGCATTCCATAATCATCCTTGGATACTCTTGCGATATGCAGGCATCTTAACAGAAGCCACAGGAAAAGCACCAATATCAGCAAAGCCCCTACCAGCCCAAGCTCTTCTCCTATGACAGAGAATATGAAATCCGTGTGCCTTTCGGGTATGAAGCCAAGATTGTTCTGGGTTCCCTGGAAGAGTCCCTTACCCGTGAATTGCCCCGAACCTATGGCAGTTTCCGATTGTATTACATGATACCCCGCACCCATGGGATCAAGCTCGGGGTTGAAAAACACAAGTATCCTGTCCTTCTGATATGGCTTAAGAAGGTTCCACATTACCGGAAGGCTTACCAGAAAAGCACTGAAAGCCCCTGCAATAATTTTGTAGTTTATACCTGCAGCAAAAAGCATGAATATTGATATGAAAATAAATACAAGCGCTGTCCCAAAATCCGGCTGCAGCAGTATCAAGCCTGTTATTACTCCCAGATGCAGCAGTGCAGGCAGTATGCCTGTCAGCTTGTTCAAGTGCTCCTTCCTTTTCTCCAGGTACTTGGCAAAGGTGAGGATATAGCCGAGCTTTACGATTTCGGCGGGCTGCATATTTACCGGACCAAGGTCGATCCAGCCCTTTGTCCCTTTGGTGGTGAAGCCTATTATCAGAACCAGGACAAGAAGAAAAATATTGACTCCATATATAAGCATATAGTTATCCCCGAAGCTCTTATAATCAATAAGTAAAATCACAAGTATCCCTATAATGCCCAGGATAAAGG